>CAYWUU010000055.1:0-6097 GCA_964461405.1 uncultured Erysipelothrix sp. | reverse complement strand
ATCAAGCTTATAAATATTTAATTGAAACGTATGAGGGTGACTTTATTTATAAAATAGATCCCTATGCACATAAATTTGAAACACCCCCAAAGGATGCATCAATCGTTGTGAATCAACATGACTTCCATTGGGAAGATGCCTCGTGGATGCATCACCGTCATGAAACTAAAGTATATAATATATATGAAGTCCATCCCACATCATGGCGCAGACATTATGATGGCAGACCTTATAGCTTTGATGATCTTATAGAAAGTCTCATTCCCTATGTGAAAGATATGGGCTATACGCATATTGAATTTATGCCTTTAATGGATTATCCGTTAGATATGTCTTGGGGTTATCAGATGACCGGTTACTTTAGTGTCGCTGGATTATATGGAGATACTGAAGGCTTGAAACGATTTGTGAATGCGGCACATAAGGCAGAACTGGGCGTTATCTTAGATTGGGTACCCGGTCACTTTTCTCAAAACCATGATGCCTTGGCGTACTTCGATGGCACACCCACTTTTGAATATGAAAATGAAATCAGAGGGAAAAACAGACGATGGGGTGCTCATAATTTTGATTTGGGAAAAAATCAAGTTCAAAGCTTTTTGATATCCAGCGCATTTTACTGGTTGGAAACATTTCATATTGATGGGATTCGCGTAGATGCGGTATCCAATATGTTGTACTTAGATTATGATGAACCGCCCCATATCTTGAATGATGATGGTACGAATGTGAACCACAAAGGGGTTGAATTTCTAAGAAAGTTAAACACAAACATTCATCAACACTTTCCAAATGTAATTATGGTTGCGGAAGAAAGCACCGCTTGGGAAGGCATCACCAAACCCGTTGATCAAGGGGGATTGGGATTTGATTACAAGTGGAATATGGGATGGATGAACGACACCTTAAGATTCTTTGAAATCGATCCCCTGTACAGAAACAAACATATGGAATTACTCACATTTATATTTATATATATGCGCAATGAGAACTATATCTTAGCGATGTCGCATGATGAAGTGGTCCATGGTAAAAAAAGTTTACTGGATAAGATGTTTGGCGATCGCTATAACCAATTTGCACAACTCAAGGTGTTGTATGCCTGGATGATGGTGTTGGTTGGGGAAAAGTTAAATTTCATGGGACATGAACTGGGTCAATACTTGGAATGGCGGTATTATGAGGAGCTTGAATGGCATGCCTTACAGTATGAGTTCAATGCGGAGTATCATCATTACATACGCACTTTAAATCATCTTTATAAAAATGAATCTGAATTACACAATGATGCCGTATTTGAGGTCGTTGATGTAGATGAAGCAAACGCAATCTTATCGTTTAAACGCGGTACATACTTAATATTAATAAACTTCTTACCACAAGAACATCAGAATTACCTTTGGGAGGTGAAAGCAGTAGGTACTTATGAAGTGGTAATTAACTCGGAAATGAAGGAATACGGAGGCAGTTGGGAATATCAAAGTACATCGTTTGATACAAAGGATGGAAAGATCAACCTGGTTGTTCCAGCTTATGGCGCTTTACTATTAAGAAAAAGGAGATAAATCATGAAGAAAGAAATGATTGGTATAATATTAGCGGGTGGACAAGGGACCCGTCTTGGAAAATTAACCAAAGAAACCGCCAAACCTGCAGTACCTTTTGGGGGGCGATATCGAATCATTGATTTTGCTTTAAGTAACTGTTATAACTCACGTATTTATGAATTGGGAGTCTTAACGCAGTATCAACCCCTTGAATTGAATGAACACATTGGAAATGGTGAACCTTGGGGTTTGAACAGACGCAATGACAGTGTTAAAATACTACAACCCCATTCCAGTGCGGATGGCAAGAAGTGGTTTCAGGGAACTGCGAATGCAATTTATCAAAATATTACCTACATTGACAGTCAAAATCCAGAGCATGTTTTAATTTTATCTGGAGATCATATTTATAAAATGGACTATTCTAAAATGTTAGATGCACACATTGAAGCCAATGCGAAATTAACGGTTGCGGTTATTGATGTTCCTCTTGAAGAAGCAAGTCGCTTTGGGATTATGGAGACAGATTCAACCAATCGCATTATTGAATTCCATGAAAAGCCCGCAGAACCAATCAGTACACTTGCATCGATGGGTGTCTATATATTTTCGTGGCAAGAACTTAGAAAATATTTGGTGGAGGATCAAGCAACTTCTAAAGAATTAATGGACTTTGGAAAAGATGTCATTCCACGATACTTAAAGAATGCTGAACGAGTTTTCGCATATCCATTTGAAGGGTATTGGAAAGATGTTGGAACCATCGAAAGTTTATGGGAAGCCAATATGGAATTTTTAGATCCCCATCATGAATTGAATATCAGAGATAATGTGTGGCGTATTCATACACGCTATAAAGCAAGTCCACCGCAATTCTTATCCGCAAATTCAAATGTAACGGAGTCCATGATCGTAGATGGCGTCTATGTGGATGGCACGGTAAAACATTCAATCATTTCTCAAGATGTTAAAATCGGAAACAATGCGTATGTATATGGTTCAGTCATCATGGCAAATAGCGTCATTGGAAAGGATGCGGACATCCAATATGCAATTGTGGGCGAAGGTGCTAAAATTGCAGATGGTGCGATTTTACATGGAACGAAAGATGAAATACTCGTTATCGGGTATGGCGAAGTTGTAGGAGGTGCAAGAGATGAGAGAGAATAAGTATTGTGCAATCTTAAATTTAAGTGGTGTCACCGATTACCTTACACCCTTAACAAATCACAGACCGGTCGCAAGTTTACCCTTTGCGGGTCGTTATCGAATTATTGACTTTATGTTATCCAGTATGAGCCACGCAAACGTTGAGTCAGCAGCTATCTTTATTGATGGCAGTGGGCGCTCGATTTATGATCATGTTCGTAGTGGTAAAGAATGGGATTTTGATTCATCCATTAAAGGTGGTCTGTTTACGTTTTCCCAACAAGTTTGGAAACGCTTTGAGTACATCCACCAAGAAAGAACGGATGACTTCTATATAGACCATCGCGAGTTTTTGGAAAAATCAGAGGAAGAATATGTCGTTGTTGTGGGTGGAGAAATCATCCAAACAGTCGATATTGAAGCTATATTAAAACACCACAAAGCCAAAGAAGCAGACATTACCGTGACTTATAAAGTAGGTAACTACAGTCGTTTGGATAAACTGGAAATAGATGAGCAGGGTTATGTAATCTCCCTCAACGGAGATCATAAAGATGTCTCACTCACTGAAGTGTACTTCTTAAAGGTAGATCTTGTGAATGAACTCTTAGACAAAGCCTGCGCAACACACTTCTATGAGAACCTTTCTCATGTGATCAAAGAATTTATGTTTGACTATAAAGTCAGTGCCTTTGAATACACCGGATTTATGGAACCCATTACCACCATTCAAGACTATTTTGATGTGAGTATGAAGTTATTAGAATTGGATCATTTTAATGCCCTTTTCAATGGTAGTATTCCCATTATTACGAAGTCTCAAAGTGGTGCACCCACGTATTACAGTAAAGATGTGGTCGTCAGAAATGCTCAAATCGCAACCAATGCTTTAATTGAAGGCGATGTTGAGAATTCATTACTCTTTAGAAAAGTTATTGTGAAGCCAGGCAGCGACATCAAAAACTCTGTGGTTATGTCTGGATGTACCATTGGAGAAAATGCGAAACTTAACTATGTTATCTTGGATAAAGGGGTAACCGTTGATCCTGATGTGACGTTGAGTGGTACCCATGACAATGTATTGGTCATTCCTAAAAACACACGTGTAACTTTGGGATACGAATCATGAAAGTATTATTTGTAGCAGGAGAAAGTGTACCTTTTATTAAGACGGGAGGCCTGGCCGATGTGGTGGGGTCCTTGCCTAAAAACTTAAAAGAAAAAGGTGTGGATGTACGTGTGGTATTACCGTTATATCGTGATATCCCACAAAAATTTAAAGATCAAATGATCTATCTCACCAATTTCGATGTACAGATGGGGTGGAAAACTCTGTATTGCGGTATTTTGACCCTAGAATATGATGGGATTCAATATTACTTCATTGATAACATGGAATTGTTTGATCGAGAAGGTTTATATGGTTATTGGGATGATGGTGAACGTTACGCATTCTTTTCGATGGCTGCCATCGAGATGATGCAACATGTAGACTTTATCCCAAACATCATCCATGTCCATGATTGGCATGCAGCGATGATCCCATTACTCTTGGTCTATAAGTACAATTGGATTGAAAATTATCGCAACATTCGAAAAGTATTAACCATTCATAACTTAAGATTCCAAGGGATATTTGACCCCATTGTAATGGAGAGCTTATTTGGGATTACTGAAGATATTGAAGATATTTTGCATAATGGTAATGTGAATTATCTTAAGGCAGGGATTCAATATGCGGATGTGATCACAACAGTGAGCCCAAGCTATGCCAGCGAAATTCAAACTGAACAGTTTGGTGAAGGATTGGATGATATTTTGAGATTTAATGATTGGAAATTAAGAGGGATCCTGAATGGGATTGATTTGGATATCTATAACCCCAAAACCGATCCACATATTAATCATAATTTTGGGATTATGAGTTTGAATAATAAATTGAAGAATAAAATGGAACTTCAAGAAAAACTGGGATTGCCCGTTGATAAGGATATCCCCATGATCGCTTCTATCAGTCGATTGACCGATCAAAAGGGATTTAACCTTGTGAACGAAGTGATTGATCAGATCTTGGGACGTGATGTTCAATTGGTGATACTGGGCACAGGTGACACAGATTACGAAGAGAACTTTAAATACCAAGCATCGCTTCATCCAAGTAAGATGAAAGCATTAATACTGTTTGATGGGAAATTGGCTCAAGAGATTTATGCGGCCAGTGATATGTTTTTGATGCCATCGGCCTTTGAGCCCTGTGGACTGTCACAACTCATGTCATTGCGATATGGAACGGTCCCAATTGTTCATGAAACAGGGGGACTGAGGGATACTGTTGAACCTTATTACGAAAGTAAAAATAGAGGGACTGGTTTTACATTCTATGAATTCAAAAGTACTGTCATGCTCAATATGATTGATGCTGCCCTTTGGTTGTATAAAGACCAAATTAAGTGGCGTCAACTTATGAGACGGGGCATGAAAGCTGATTTCAGTTGGGATGCTTCTGTGGATAAATATATTGAAGTATACCAAGAGTTATTGGGTTAAGAGTCAGAAATGACTCTTTTTCTTGTGTGCTGGGCACGGCATGTATCTAAGTGGTGTAAATCCACTAGGGGGCCAAATCACTAGTGGCCAACATTAGGTTCGGTTAGGGGTTCCCAACATGAGGGGATCCTAAGGTAACCAAAAGCTAAAATTCCGGTCTGAGGAATACGAATCACATCATGCATGTACCTCTATGGGGAGGATACATTACAATCTAAACCCTAACAAGCTAGTGGAAACCGAAAAAACGTATGGCGACACACTACGAGATGAAAGGAAAGAAAGTACACTATGGAATACTTGATGAACAGTTTTCTGAATATAGTTATGGGCTTAGACCCAAGCGATACGCAGTGATGGCTATCACAAAAGCAATTGAACTGATGAATGATGGCAATGATTTGGTAGATTTAATACATTCTAAAATGAAGGGTTTCATTAATTAAAAAACGTATAACAAAAATTTCCTGTAAAAGCGTTGATGGATGAGGTTCTGACTGAGGATGGTCAGTTGGAATCAGTAGAAAAAGATTAAGTCAAAGCATAAAGCGCTTACTCAACCTGGAATCTTCAACGATAAAGCATGGGAATGGGCAAATACTCGAAATGAGTACGTTCGCACTGAAGGTCATTCATTAAGACACGAAGTGGGACCAATCAAGTATTAAAGAAAAGGGTCTCATATTCTTACAAGACCTCAAAATTAATTATAGTTAAGCTAATATTGAACCGGCGTATACAAAAAACGTCGTACGGTGGTGTGAGAGGACATTAATTAATCCAGCGATTCAATATCTGCGGGTTTGTCAACCTAAGTGTGTAAGTTATTTTTAGAACCTTTGATATTTTTCTAT
>CAYWUU010000054.1:0-7053 GCA_964461405.1 uncultured Erysipelothrix sp. | reverse complement strand
GGGTTAAACTATGTTTATCCGCTAATTTCTAGCTGTAAATCCTTTAATTCAATTAGAAGTGGAAGATTTATCGTGGTTTGATTTTGATTCAAACATCGAGAAATCTCCCACTTCTTTTTCTATGTTCTAGAAAGTAGTGTTTTAAAGTAGTTTATCTGGATATTTGCATAGTTATGGCTTGAGTTTGGGGTAACTTATAGAGTAAGGTTTGTGAAGAGAAAAAAAACTATTGAAAATGTGGTTATTCATATCATTGTTTGATAAAGAGTCATGGGTAGAACTCCTTTTATTGTTTTTTGGTAAACATATTATAAAGGTTCTGCCCTTTTTACACTATCACCAACGACCCTTTTTATATTTGGTATGTAGAAATGTGGTATAATATAGCTACTAAGGAGGTGTTGATTTGCGAATAGGATTAGTATCGGGGGAGTTTGAAGGAAACTACTTAGAACGCTTAAGTAGTGTAGAGGAATCGCTGAAGAATAATGTTTCACTTGGGTTCTTGTTTTTTGGGTCGCCTATCTACAAAGAAGAAGAACCAATTCTTGATGATAGTAAGGAAATCATATTATTAAAAGACCTGGCTAAGACTTATAACCATGCGATTGGAATTGGATTTGTAGAGAAGGATCGATATAATGACAGTCAACTCTATAATAGTTATATCTTTATTTCGAGCGAGGGTAATATTATTGCGAAGCACAGTACGCCATTAGATGTAGGATCGCAGCACTCACTTATTTTGTTTACCTATAAGGATATTCGTTTTTTAGTCGTGGATGATGAGGGGATTTTTAAAACTGAAGTGGTTGATGAAATCAATCGTCAAGACCCAGATGCCGTACTTTGTTTAACGTCTATTGTTCATAATGCGACAAGTTGGCGTAACCAGGGCTTAGGTAATTATGCTGATAATATTGCGGCTATTAAACCTAGTGTAATGATTGTGAATGCATTTGATGCTCATGAACCCCAACAAACTGGAGGTGCCTTCTTGATTAAACAGGGGGCAGTTACGAAAGAACTTCCGTTGGGTAATAAGGGTGTATTGATTGTGAATGAGAATGAGTTATAAAATAAGAACGGTATCGTTCTTTTTTTATGTCTTTGCTTAGGAAATGGGGCTTTGTTTTGCTATAATGGCTGTATGAGAAGAAAAATATTTGCAACAGATTATGATGGCACTCTATTTCAGTATGGTACGGTGTCACAAAAAGATATTGAATCAATTAAGAGATTCAGACAATCGGGTGGATTGTTTGGGATTGCTACGGGGCGTATGATTGCATCTGTTAAAAGAGAGATTGAGATTTTTGATATTCCTGTTGATTTTATTATAGGATGTAATGGTGCCGTAACAACGGATAGATTTTATAATGAATTGCATAGTTTTAATATAGACAATGAGATTGGCTTGCGTGTTAAGAGTATGTTGATTGATGGGGGTTCAGAGCGCACTTCAATATCGGATGGGTATAATGTTTATAGTGTAGGGGCTATTAGCTCTGATTTGGAGCGTTTCTTTGTGGCGAGGGATGTAATCCTAGCTAATAATATAAAGGGCTTATATGGGCGTGTAGCAACGCGTGATCGGGCTATTGAATTAACCAATGTGATTAATGAAACCTATGGTGATCATGTCCTTGCTCTACCAAACTATAACTATATTGATATCGCAAGCAGTGCCACAGATAAGGCCATTGCCTTAAGTAAGTTTATTGCACCCTTTGATAACCCCATAGTGGGAACGGCAGGGGATGCTCATAATGATTTGTTGATGCTAAAAACATTTCATGGTTATGTGATGGGTCATGGTGATCCTGAGGTAGTGTCTCAGATCGATAATAAAGTGGCTACTTTGAGGGAAGCTTTGGATGCGTTTATGGAAATATAAAAGATCGGTTAAACCGATCTTTTTACTTCAAAATATTATGAATTAGGAAATGGGCGACGCCATTATCTTTATTGCTGAGGGTTTCATGGCTGGCATGTTCTTTAACGCCCCTAGGCGCATTGGCCATAGCCACACTCTTATCGGCCACATTAAACATACTAACATCATTATAGCCATCCCCAAAGACTAATGTATTTTCAGCTTGCATACGCTCCATTATTCTCTTAAGGGCGTTACCTTTAGAGGTGGAGGTTGGATATAATTCCATATTATCTGGTGCAGAAGCTGCAACACTTAAGTTATCAATGCTGCGCATTTCTTCTCTTGCGATGGCTAAGCGTTCTAAATCCTTTTCGTTGGTACTAATTTCCGTATCGTTTACATCTCTAATTGTGGCCAAAGCATTAATAATGTCAAAGTTCTTAATATCTTCGTGGATATTCTCGATTTTCTTAAAAACAGGCGTTGTTTTGGTGCGGTGGTGATAGCCGTTGGTCATCATGAAGAACTCAGGAATGAAGTGGGTAAATAGGATGTCCTTATCGGTGAAAAATAAAGTAGGAAGATCGTACTTCATTGCTATATCGTAGATCAACGGTATTATTTCCTTGTCCATTACATTCTTTTGAAAAGCATCCTCTTCTTGTATGATGCCACCATTTGAAGCGACAATCTTAACACGAGGGTCGATACTATAGGCTACATCCGCCACAAGACTCATCATACGGCCTGTCGCAATATAGAATTCGTGTCCAGCATCCAATGTTTTTCTAATAACTTCCTTGGTATGATCGTTAACATCGTGATCAAGGTCCGCAAGGGTACCATCTAAATCTGAAAAAATTAAATATTTACTCATAACTACCTCACTTTATATACCCATATACTATATCAAACTTAGTCATTATATCCTATTGAAGCACATAATTTGATAGAATATAAGTATATAGGGAAAGGGATGTGGGTGCGAATGAAAAAAATCATGTTGAATAGTGGTTATGAAATTGATAGTTTGGGTTCTGGAACCAATACCTTTGGTAAGGTGGGTGGTGAATATTCGGGGGCTATTAATATGGATACTACCGCGTTAAAGTCTGCCATTGAACTGGGGTATCGTATGTTTGATACGGCGCTTTCTTATCGCAATGAATCTCTGGTGGGTAAAGCCATCAGGGAATCTAGATTACCCAGGGAACTCTTTTATATTACCTCTAAGATTCCGGGTAGAGAACCGTATATTTATAATGTTGCGGATGCTGTTAATAGTAGCCTTGAGAATCTAGGTGTTGAGTGTATTGATTTATATCTGATCCATCATCCTTGGGATAATATGCAAGAGGTGTTAAGGGTATGGAAAACGCTTGAAAGCTATGTTAGTAAGGGTTTTATTAAGAGCTTAGGGGTTTCTAATTTTAGTCAGGAACAACTTGAGTTTCTCTATCATAATGTAAATGTTAAACCGGCGGTGAATCAAATTGAGTCGCATCCGGGTCATTGGAATGATGATCTTATTGAGTTTACGCAATCTTTGGGTGTAGCCGTTCAAGCTTGGGGGCCTTTGAGTAGGGTTAGTGAAGTGTCTGTGGCTGCTTTAACTGAGATTGGGGCGAAGTATCATAAAACTTGGGCGCAAGTTATCTTGCGTTATCAAGTTGAGCGCAATGTTATCGTAATACCCAAATCACATAGCGCTCAGAATCAAAGTTTAAACATAGATATTTTTGACTTTGAACTAAGTGATCGCGACAGGTTAGTTATAAAAGGGTTATAAAAGTCGTTTAGACTTGCATTTTCTATAGAGTTTCGCTAATATAGATTATGCATGCCGCCATAGTTTAATGGTAAAATAGAGCAATGGTAATGCTCAGCTCTGAGTTCAATTCTCAGTGGCGGCACCAGTAAAACATATAACCCACTTATGGTGGGTTTTCTTTTGCGCTTCTTGGTGTTTCAATTGAGACGAAATCATATGTATGATAGTATGATTAAGTTATAAGAAAGTAGGGATTAGTATGATGAATGAATTTGTGAAGTACTATAAACCACATAAGAAATTATTGGCTTTGGTATTAAGTGGTGTGGTGGCGTTTGCGCTTATTGAACTCTCTATCCCTGTTTTTACGCGCTATATATTAAATGATTTAATACCCAGTAAAGATATAAACCAAGTATTAAGAGTATCGATAGTTCTTATTGTCTTGCTCTTAGTATATGCTTGTGTACATTATTTGGTGGGCTATTATGGGCATCTATTGGGAATAAGAATTGAAAAGGATATGAGATCTAAGGCTTTTGAGAAGCTTCAAGCATTATCGTTTGATTACTATGATGTCAATAAGACGGGTATTATTATGACGCGTCTTACCAGCGATTTGCATGAAGTGGCTGAGTTAGCGCACCATGGTATTGAAGAAGTGGTGGCGGTATCTTTGATGATGGTTTTGGGATATATATATCTTATTCAGTTGGATTTTATGGTGACTACCATTCTATTTGTGGTATTTATTACCCTAATGTTTGGTTTGATTTTTTCTAGACGGGGCATGATCCTTGGTTTTAGACGCTTGCGACGCGAACACGCTCAAATTAACAGTCGATTAGAAGGAAGCATCTCAGGTATTCGACTTACGCGTGCTTTTTCTAATGAGGCGTTTGAGAGTTTGAAGTTTGAAAAGGATAACGATGTTTATATTGATGCATATAAAGCGGCTTATCGTGCTTTAGGTAGAGCCAATGCGATGAATCAATTTTTTGTGCAGTTTATTAATGTAGCAGTATTAGTGGCCGGTGCTTTTTTGGTCATGAGTGATCGCTTTACCCCAGGGGATATGTTTGCTTATTTCATTTACTTTAGTATGTTAGTGGGGCCCATTCGTAGGTTGATGACTATGTTAGAAACTTTCCAACAAGGTTGGGCGGGGTTTGAGCGTTATATGGAATTAATTAATGAACCCATTACGATACAAGATAGTCCCCATGCCTATGCCTTAGAGCATGTGAACGGTAATATAGTCTTTGATACGATTAAGTTTGGTTATGGTGGTGAAAAGGGAACGGTTCTAAATGACTTTAGTTTAAATATAAAGCAGGGTGAGATGGTTGCGCTGGTGGGTCCAAGTGGTGTGGGTAAGACTACGGTAGCGCAGTTGATTCCGCGGTTTTATGAAATATCGGGGGGCAGTATTTATATTGATGGTCATAATATTCACGATGTGACTTTGAAGTCTTTGCGTCATCATATTGGGTATGTTCAACAGGATGTTACGATATTTTGGGGTACTATTGGTGAGAATATTGCGTATGGTGAACCCAACGCTAGCTTGGGTAGAATTATTGAAGCCGCTAAGAAAGCTAAGATTCATGATTTTATTGAAAGCTTACCAGATGGGTATAATACAATGGTTGGAGAGCGCGGGGTTATGTTGTCGGGGGGTCAGAAACAAAGAATCTCAATTGCGCGTATTTTCCTTCGGGACCCTGCCATCTTAATTCTTGATGAAGCGACCAGTGCTTTGGATAATATTACTGAGAGTGCCATTCAAGAAAGCTTAGAGGAGTTATCTAAGGGTAGAACGGTCGTGGCCATTGCCCATCGACTTAGTACCATTCATAATGCTGATAAAATTGTGGTGATGGGTAAAGAAGGTATTCTTCAAATGGGAACGCATGAGCAGTTATTGAAGGCGTCGGGTCACTATAAGAATTTGTATGAAGCGAGCACAAAGTCTATAGATTAGGTATAAAGACGGGTAATCTCGTCTTTTTTTCATGGCTCATATTAGGGGGGTATGATACAATGAATGCGTATGGAGGTAATTTGAATGAAAGATTTAACGATGGTTATTTTAGCAGCGGGGATGGGAAGTCGCTATGGGGGCCTTAAGCAGATTGATAAGTTTGGGGTTAATGGTGAAGCTATTATTGATTTCTCTATATACGATGCGATTGCAGCGGGGTTTAATAAAATTGTACTAATTATTAGAAAAGAACATGAGGAAATATTTGAAGAGGTATTGGTAGCACCCATTCGCAAGCACGTTCAAGTAGACTATGCGTTTCAAGATATTAACGATGTTCCAGAGTGGTTTGAAGTACCAAAGGGTCGCGTTAAACCTTGGGGAACAACCCATGCTTTACTAAGTGCTAAGGCGCTGGTAGACAGTCCTTTTGTGATTCTTAATGCGGATGATTATTACGGCAAGGAGTCCTTTGTGGAAATGGCTAAGTTTCTTCAAACGGTTGAAGGAAATAACGGTGCTATGATGGGGTATGTTCTTAACAATACTTTGACTGATCATGGAACGGTTACGCGTGGTATTTGCGAAGGTAACCAGGGTTACCTAGTTAAAGCAGTGGAAACTCACGGTATTAAGCGTACGCCTGAGGGAGTTGTATCCGATGATGGTAAGGTATTACCTGATGATTCTTTAGTATCGATGAACTTCTGGGGCTTTACACCGGCAGTCTTTGATCTTATGCAAGAAAAGTTTGAAGTTTTCCTAAAGGAAGAAGCCTTATTGAATGTTGAGAAATCAGAAGCCTTGCTTCCCAATGATGTAGCGGCTTTAATTGCTGATAATAAATTGAAAGTTAAGATTCTACAAACTCCCGATCAGTGGTTTGGTGTAACATACCAAGAAGATAAACCCCGGGTTCTGGCTCAGTTTGAAGCATTCCAAAAATCAGGAGTCTATCCTGAGAAACTTTGGGACTAATTCGTAATTAAAATAAAAAGAGTACGGATTAAGGAAGGTAGAAACTATGAATAGTTTTGAATACTATAATCCAGCGCGTATTATCTATGGATTGGATAGCCTGGATCAACTTCAATCGCAAGTTAAGACTTTGGGTGCAAAGATTTTATTGCACTATGGTCAAACGTCTATTAAGAGAACTGGACTGTATGATGAAATCATGGATATCTTAGGGAAGTCTGGGGTTGAAGTCTTTGAGTTGGGTGGAGTGGTCGCCAATCCTGAAATAGACTTGGTTCTTAAAGGCATTGAGATCTGTAAGGATCAAGGTATTGAGGGTATCTTAGCCGTTGGTGGGGGAAGTGTTATTGACTCTGCTAAGGCCATTGCGGCTGGTGTTGGGATGGATTTGGATATTGAGGAAGCGTATTTTAGTAATCTTGAGATTACTCATGCACTTCC
>CAYWUU010000053.1:0-7132 GCA_964461405.1 uncultured Erysipelothrix sp. | reverse complement strand
AACTAATTGCCGTTATTATCTTAAAGCGGAAGTTACTATTTTAATTCAATTTCAATTAACTTTCGTGCACCGATTCTTACTAATGTATTGTACTGTGGTTTTCTTTGTGGTATTATATACAAGCTTGATAACTGGGCAGTTCGTACTCCAAACGGCTGGCGCGGTTATGAAGGTCTTAGAGATGAAAAGGAGGATATGAAAATGCTAAGTAAAGTAGAAAAACAAGCAATCATCAAAGATTTTGCTCGTGATGAGCACGATACAGGTTCTGTTGAGGTTCAAGTTGCAGTTTTAACGGAAGAAATTAACCGTTTAACAGAGCACATGAAGGAACACAAGAAGGATTACCATTCAAACCGTGGTTTGTTGAAGAAAGTTGGACGTCGTCGTAACTTATTAACATACTTACGTAACGAAGATGTTAATCGTTATCGTGATTTAATTACTCGTTTAGGATTAAGAAAGTAATTTTAAACTTTGTTATTAAATTTAGAGCAATTTGGACTAATAGTCTGGGTGCTCTTTTTTTATTATTTAAATGGAAAAGTGGGACTAAAATATGAAAATAATTAAAAGAATTGGTTGGTTTATTGTTGAAGAGAAATGGTCTTACATTTTTGGGGTTATGGCGTTGGCGGCATTGGCGCTTTTGAATGTAATTTCACCGCGTATTATTGGGATACTTATGGATCAGATGATTGAATCCACACTTACTTATGAATCCTTGGTGATGTATGCATTGGCACTGGTGGCTATTGCTTTAACAATGTATGGTATGCGTTATATTTGGCGTATTTACCTGTTTGGTGCTTCTTTTAGATTGGAACGTAAAATGCGTTTGTCGTTTTTTGAGCATCTAACAAAAATGGCACCATCGTTTTATCAAAATCACCGTATTGGGGATTTAATGGCCCGTGCCACCAGTGATATTCGGGCCATTCAGCGTGTGGCCGGTGGGGGTGTATTGCAGTTAGCAGATTCCTTATTATCGGGTACAGTTACGTTATTTGCGATGGCCTTTACGATTGACTTAAAGTTAACCTTGGCCGTTTTATTGCCGATGCCAATTATGATCATTGGATCGCAGATTTTGAGTAAGAAATTACACAGTGCGTTTTCGAAGGCTCAAGCTTCATTTTCTAACATGAATAATAGAGTGCATGAAAGCATAAGTGGCATGAAGGTAACGAAAACATTTGGTCAAGAGAATTTAGAAATTGATCGATTTAAGGAAGAGAGTGAAGAGGTCTATACGCGCTATATGGCCGTATCTCGTTGGGATATTTTATTTAATCCTATGGTTATGACTGTCATTGTATCGTGTTATGTAATTATCTTTACGTATGGAGTCAGTTTGATTAAGCAAGGGGTATTGAGCACGGGTATGTTGATTACGTTTACGACGTATATGCATACTTTAATATGGCCGATGATGGCAATTGGTTTTCTGTTTAATACTATTCAAAGGGGTAATGCTTCCTTTGAGCGTATTGAAAAGATTATGAATGAGCCAGAAGATGTGGTGAACTTTGAAGGGTCCTTAAAAGAGATGCCCATTGGTGATCTTGTATTTAATGTGGATCGCTTTAAGTACCCAGATACGGAGTCACAGGTCGCATTAAATGACATAAAGTTTACTTTGAAGTCTGGTGAGACTTTGGGTATTGCTGGTAAGACCGGAAGCGGTAAATCGACGTTGATTAAGCTTCTATTGCGTGAGTATGATGTTGAAGAGGGGATTATTAATATTGGTGGTACCAATATCAAGGACTATGATTTGCATTGTTTAAGAAGTAGTATTGGTTATGTTCCTCAGGATAACTTTTTATTCTCAATGTCTATCATGGATAATATTCGATTTGGTAATCCAAATGCTACGTTGGAAGATGTTATTGAGGTAGCTAAAATTGCAGATATTCATGAGAGTATCATGGGATTTGAACTGGGTTATGAAACGATGATGGGTGAACGTGGAGTGACATTATCAGGGGGTCAGAAGCAACGGGTCTCTATTGCGCGTGCTTTATTGCTGGATCCTCAAATTCTTATCTTAGATGACTCGCTTTCTGCCGTTGATGCTAAGACTGAGGAAAAGATTTTATCGGCTTTAAAGAAAACCAGAAAAAATAAAACAACTATAATTGCAGCCCATAGAATGAGTGCACTGAAGCATGCTGAAGTTATTTTAGTTATGGATAAAGGTGTTATCATTGAGCGTGGTACGCATCTTGAACTCATGGACGCTAAGGGTTGGTATGCAGATATCTATGATCAACAGGAGTTCACAAAGGAGAAAAAACACGATGGAAGAAACTAATCAGACGCTTTCGTTTAAAGATCAAATGAGAGCGATGAAGCGATTACTTACCTATTTAAATCCATATAAGATCTTATTGATTATGGCCTTGGTCTTAATGTTCTTTATGGTGGTTTCGGATTTAAGTGGTCCTTTAATTATTAAAGATATTATTGATAACTATATTGTTCTGGAGCGATTTAATGATTCGGGAATGGTTGTATTGATAGCAATGTATGTTGCGGTAACCTTCTTTTATACCGTATTTAATTATTTCGCAACGATGACATTTCATAAAATTGGTAATAGAATTACACAAGATATTCGAGTTGACTTATTTAGTGCTTTGCAGGGGTTGGGAATGCGTTATTTTGATCAAACTCCAGTAGGGAGTATTGTATCAAGAGTAACCAACGATACCGAGGCTATTCAAGATATGTTTATTAATGTTATATCGGTGGTTGTGACAAGCTTGGCGATGATTATTGGTATTGTTATTGTTATGTTTAGCTTAAATGCTACCTTAGCATTTATTAGTATTTTGTTTATCCCGATAGCGATTGGTTTTATCTATTTATATCAAAAATATAGTACAAAACACTACCAAACAGCGCGTGAGAAGAATAGTCAGATTAATACTCGAATTTCCGAGAGTATATCGGGTATGAAAATCATTCAGGATTTTAACCAACAAAAGCGTTTTGTACGGGAGTTTTCTGAATTAAATAATGAGTATTATGAAGCGAGTTTAATGAATCTAAAGATTGATGGGTTGCTCTTAGCCCCTGTTATTCATGTGCTTACGGCGATTGCTTTGGCATCCATTATCTTTTATTCAGGGGTATTATCTCTTAATGGTGTCGTAATGGTTGGGGGTGTATTTGCCTTTATTGATCTTATCTATCGACTTTTTGACCCCATGTTTCAAATCATGGATCGTCTGTCCTTATATCAACAGGCTGTAGTTGCCGGGGACCGTATATTTAAGATTATTGATAATGTTGAGTTAACGCCTTCACAAAATGAAGGAGCAAACGCTAAGATTACGAATGCAAAGGTTGAGTTTAAGAATGTTTCGTTTTCATACGATGGGGTCAATCAAGTCTTAAAGGATATTTCCTTTGTGGTAAATCCTGGAGAGACCGTAGCATTAGTAGGGCATACTGGAAGTGGTAAGAGTTCTATTATTAATGTAATGATGCGTTTTTATGAGTTCTTTGAAGGTGATATCTTAATAGATGATGTATCAATTCGCGAGTACCCCCTTGAGCACTTACGTTCAAAAATGGGGTTGGTTTTGCAAGATCCCTTTATCTATGTCGGTACCATTGCGGATAATATTCGTTTATTGAATCAAGATATTAGTGATGAAGCCATTAAAGCAGCCGCTGAGTTTGTGCAAGCGGATGATTTTATTAGTGCATTGGATGATAAGTATGAACATAAGGTCATTGAAGAGGGTGCAGCGTTTTCTACCGGTCAGAAGCAGTTGTTGGCCTTTGCACGTGCCATTGTTACGGATCCTAAAATACTTATTTTAGATGAGGCAACGGCTAATGTTGATACGGAAACAGAGGTATTGATTCAAGAGGGTCTAAAGCGTATTCGTGAGGGTAGAACGAACTTGATGATTGCGCATAGGTTAAGTACGATTCGTGATGCAAATCAAATCTTGGTATTGGAAGATGGTGAGATAGTTGAGCGTGGTAATCACGATGAACTTATGAGTCAAAAAGGTTTATATTTTGCCATGGTAGAGTTGCAGAACTCTAATATGGAGTTGAATGAGTATTAATATAGGGCTTTAGGGCCCTTTTTCTATTGTTATATTCGCATATTCGCCTTTGTTTATGGTAAAATATATTAGATATTAGTTAAAGAAAGAAAAGAGAAGAGGACAAAGATGAAAAGAGAATTTCAAATTGAGTTTGGGGGTAAGACCCTTAAAGTTGAAACAGGAGAATTGGCAAAACAGGCCGGGGGTTCCGTTTTAATTAGATATGGTGATACGGTAGTATTATCAGCTGCTACAGCGAGCAAGAAAGCGAAGGACATTGATTTCTTTCCGCTGACAGTAACATTAGAAGAAAAATTATATGCAGTAGGTAAAATCCCTGGTGGATTTTTGCGTCGTGAGGGGCGTCCATCTGAGCATGCGACCTTAACGTCACGATTAATCGATAGAACCATTCGTCCGTTATTTGCGGACGGCTTTAGAAATGAAGTGCAAGTAGTAAATACTGTCTTATCATACGATGAGGACTATTCAGCAGATATGGCTGCGATGTTTGGTGCATCACTGTCTTTATCAATTTCTGATATTCCATTTGAAGGCCCTATTGCTGGGGTTACAGTGGGTATGATTGGTGGGGAATATGTAGTGAACCCATCTAAAGAGGAATTGGCGAAGTCACGCATGAACTTAGTAGTAGCGGGGACAGCGGATGCGATTAATATGGTTGAAGCAGGTGCAGATGAAGTATCTGAGGAAGCTATGTTAGAGGCGATGATGTTTGGGCATGAGTATATTAAGAAATTATGTGCTTTCCAAGAGGAAATTGCTAAGGAAGTTGGAAAAGAAAAGATGGAAGTTAATCTTTATGCTATTCCAGAAGAAATTGTTAATGAAGTAAATGCGTTAGTTGAGAAAGATCTTCGTGCTGCTGTTGCTTTACATGGTAAAGAAGAGCGCTACTCAACGATTGATAAATATGAAGATAAAGCATATGAACATTTTGAAAATAAAGAATACGAAAGTGAAGCAGAAAAAGCTAAGACCCTTAAGTTTGTTAAGGAAGTGACGCATAATATCGTATCGGATGAAGTGCGTCGTTTAATCTCAGTTGAGAAGATTCGCCCTGATGGTAGAAAGCCTGAAGAAGTGCGTCCTTTAGATGTTCAAATGGATTTATTAAATAGAGTTCATGGTAGTGGCTTATTTACCCGTGGTGAGACCCAAGTATTATCTGTTTTAACACTGGGACCCTTAACAGACAACCAAATTATTGATGATCTTACGGAAGTAGAATATAAACGCTTTATGCACCAATATAATTTCCCTCCTTACTCAGTTGGTGAAACAGGACGTATGGGTGCACCAGGTCGTCGTGAGATTGGTCATGGGGCTTTAGGTGAGCGTGCTTTAAGTTATGTCATTCCAAGTGAAGAAGAGTTCCCATATGCAATTCGTATTGTTTCAGAAGTTCTTGAATCTAACGGTTCTTCATCTCAAGCCAGTATCTGTGCTTCATCTGTTGCACTAATGGCAGCTGGGGTTCCTATTAAAGGTGCTGTAAGTGGTATTGCAATGGGTATGGTTCAGTATGGTGATAACTATACTATTCTTACAGATATTCAAGGTATGGAAGACCACTTTGGTGATATGGACTTTAAAGTAGCAGGAACTAAGAAGGGTATTACAGCCCTACAAATGGATATTAAGATTGAAGGGTTAAGCCGCCAAATCTTAAAAGAAGCGTTACAACAGGCTCATATTGGCCGTGCTGAAATGATGGCGGCTATGGATGCATGTATTGATACGCCTCGTGATCATGTTGGTGAGTATGCTCCTAAGATGCATACATTTAAAATTGATCCTGATAAGATTCGCGATGTTATTGGTCAAGGTGGTAAGATTATTAACCAAATTATTGAAGATGCCAATAATGTTAAAATTGACATCGAGGATGATGGTCGCGTAATCATTTACCATACGGATCAAGCTTCAATCGATAAAGCAGTAGGTATTATTGAAGATATCGTTCGTGAAGCTAAGGTTGGCGAAGTTTACGATGCTAAGGTAGTACGTATTGAGAAGTTTGGTGCCTTTGTTGAATTATTCAAGGGAACAGATGGCTTACTACACATCTCTAAGATTGACCACAAACGTATTGATAAGGTAGAAGATGTTCTTAACTTAGGTGATATCGTTAAAGTCAAGGTTGTCGAAATTGACGATAGAGGACGTGTAAACGTATCTCGTAAAGCATTACTTCCTCGTGAAGAAAAAACAGAAGAAGATAAGTAATTAATAGAGAGTTCTAAGGAACTCTCTTATGACTGATATAAAACAGGTATGGTGGGAACTCTGACAATATGAGCTCCCACCTTTTTATTTGGGAAAATAGGATAATACAGGGGTTTATGGAGGAAACTATATGGTAACAATCGCAGCACAAACACAAAGTGAAACTAACGCAAGTCTCTAACATCGTAATCTAATATTTCAATTTAGTTTGGAATTATTAGAAGATCATGACTTTTAGTGAAATCAAAAAATGTTATTAAAGGCCTATATAATGATTTGTAATAATATTCGTTGCAAAAAGTAAAAAAAGATGTACGGTGTACTTAATAAAACACAAATAGAATTATAACCGTCATTTAGAATAATTAGTAGTTGCAATATTTGATCTCAGTCAAGAAAGGATAGGTTCGAGATCTGCACTACTTTTATATAAAAATCAAAAGGAAGCTACGATGAGATAGGGTAGAAGTACGGATTTTCCACCAAAAGGTTTTGATAAGACTTAGATGATAAGAAAGTGGGGAAAATGAAAATGATCAAAAAATTACTTGCGTTATTTCTGCTGGTGTTTTTGGTAGGATGCACAAACCAAAAGATTGAAAGAAATGAAAGACAGGCATCATCATCTGTCAATAATTATGAAACTTTAGTAAATAATGTTGATTTAAAATTAAGGGTTAAAATTATGGACGAGTTGTCATCTAAGAACAGTTATTACTTAAGTCAGGATGAAAATTTAGTCTATAACTTTTATTCAAAAAGAACCATTCAGATATTAGATGATTTTAATAGTGGTGTTAATATTGACT
>CAYWUU010000052.1:0-7321 GCA_964461405.1 uncultured Erysipelothrix sp. | reverse complement strand
CGATCTATAATTCACTATAAAAGTGATATAGTGTTTTTAATTAACGCTTTTGTAATTAAACTATCGTTCATCCCAGTAATTGGACGCGCATACGGATAGGTACCTAGAATATAAGTGATTTCTTCTACTGAATTTGGTCTGGGGATTGCTTTTCCTTTTCCATACTCAGAATCTAAAACATCAAGAATGAATTTATTTACTTTAGAATATAATTGAAAATTTACTTCATGCTTGGTGAAATAAGCGTTTTGTTTGGGATTTAAAACCGTCTCCACATCAAATCCGGTCCATGTTGCCATGCTAAAGCGGTCGGTACCTGTTAGTAATAAGCGGTCCTTACGTTCGCCTTTTTCAATGCCATATTGTTTTCCTTCTTCACCCCAGTTAGTGGTCCCTGTCTTACCATAGATAGGGTAGGAACGTTTAAGTCGAGACATAATAGGGGTTCTATCTGCCACAGCTTTCATAGTCTCAGCGGTCAAGAATGCAGCACCATCTGATAAGGCAGGCGTACCCTTGAAAGGAGATTCAATAACTTCTTGCGTATCTTTAATAATAATTTCTCTAATCGTATGCGGCTTAATATACGTACCACCATTTAAGATTGTGGCGGTTGCACCGGCTAACTCTTGAGTGTTGGTATAAAATTCTGCTCCACCAATTGCGAATTGATTATGAAGGTTATTTTTCCCGTTACTATTTTCAATGTGCTTTTTAAATCCCATTGAAGCGACAAATTCACGATACTTTTCAATCCCAATTTTATTTAGGACTTCATCAAAGACCACCACAGCTGGAACGTTTAGTGAATCAGCTACCGCATCAATTAACTTCACTTGACCTCGATAGTTATTGTTGAAGTTTGGAAGTAGAATATTGGTGCCTCCCCAATAATAAGGTTGATCCATAAGAACATGATCGGTAGAGTACCCTAAGTATTCAAAGGCAGGAGCATAAGAAATAAAAGGTTTTGCGGTTGAACCGGGTTGATACAATCCATCATAGGAACGATTATAAACCCGTTGCCCGTAGTAATCATAGCCACCAATAATTCCAATTATCTCTCCCGTTTCATTTTCAAGTATAGTAGAAGCTAATTGCAAGGGACTAAAGGTGTTAGCGCTAATGTCCAATTCCTTAATTTCGCGATTTTGAACCTTATCGAGTTCTCTTTGTAGATTAGGATTCATAGAAGTCTTGATAATCATCCCGGTTGTTGCAGGGTTTAAATCTGTAAGTTCTTTTACTTCATTTAATACTACATCAATATAGGCTTGGTTAGGTAGGGCTTCTCCCTTACGACCGGATTGATCAACAAATAGATTCTCCAGTGGAACTGAAAGGGCCAGTTGATACTCTTCTTCATCTATATAACCATGGTGTTTCATATAATAAAGAACAGTATTGGTTCGTTCTTTAGCATTGGATAAACGATAATAAGGTGTGATTCGATTGGGTCGATTCACTAAACCCGCTAAGAAGGCACTCTCGACCAAATTGAGTTCAGAAGCGCTCTTATCAAAATAATAGCTCGCTGCTTTTTGAACACCCAGGGTATTGTGACCAACCCCAAAATTGGCGATATTTACATATTTCTGCAAGATAACTTTCTTACTTAGTATATTCTTGTTATTAATCAAAGTAGAGTAGTAAATTTCTAAGATTTTACGTTGGATGCCACTTATGCCACTGGAAGCGGGAAGTTGTGACTCACCCGTTTCGACATCTTCATACATAAATAAACTATTTCGTGTTAATTGCATATCAATGGTAGAAGCACCCCCAGCATCAAAAGAGAGGCTGCGTTGTTTCAGTGAATCCAATACGTTCATAAAAATTGCAGAAGCAAAACGCGGTGTATCAACACCACTGTGTTCAAAGAAACGGGAATCTTCTATCGAAACAAAGGCATCAATTAGGGATTGTGATAAATCCTCATATTCAATGTTCTCAACTAATTTTTCGCCTAAGTCATAGATTACGTTTCCATTGGCATCTAAGATGATGGTGGAATCTGTTTTTTCAAAGCTGTCCATTGAGAGGGGCTCAGCGCCCAAGACGGTACTACCAACTAAAATAGCGACTGCCAATACCCCAAGTAAAAATAGGCTACTGAATCCAGCTAAAATATTAAGTAGGATAGAAGATTTCTTTTTGTTTTTAGTTTTCTTTGGTTTCTTAGCCATGGGATCTCCTTTTGAATCAATAGTAATATCATCTTCAGGATATAAATCATCATACGCCAGTACCTTAGAATCCATATCCATTTCTAGTGTTTTTTCCAAATCTTCTGTTTTTTTAGGTTCTGGATCAACAGTAGATTTCACAATGGGTTTCTTGCGTGATTTCTTCTGGTAACGAATTACGTTGTCGTTCTCATTGTTTTTCATAGTGACTCCTTTATAAAATTATCTATTACTTCTAAATAGTGACACGGGGTTGTATAGCTACTTCTTACCTCATGTCCGTGTTCCTTAATCCATGTTAAGGGTATGGATTTCCTTGTGTTTGATTTAAGGAAAGATAAGAGTTCTTCAGCAAATACTACATACGTTTCTTCCAATACTGTGAAGCGGATGATAATAAATGCGATGGCACCGTGTTGCCTTACAGAGCGTAAGTGATCAATTTGGTGTTGGTGTAATGAAGACAAAGGAAAAGAAGTTTTATTGCTTGTTTCTTTGGCTTCAAAGTCAACGGCTCGTCCTTTATAAACGCCGTTATAGTCTGTAGTAGAAGATTGTCGATAATAGGCCTCTGTTATTTTAGCTCTATTTCTAGCGGGATAATCCACGCTAACCACCTGGATGGGAGTCGGCTTTTTGTGGATATTTGCAATCTCATAACTAAGGTAATAGTTATTGGTTGCGTTAATATCTTCTTCAAGGGCCATCCCTCTACCTGAGGTAGTAGTTTGTTTATTTGCTTGTTTTCTTACTCTTTTACCACTAGGATATTGTATCATGTAATCACCGTTTATATTATACATTAAATGTGTGAAAAAGCATAAGATTGTGGGTTGTTTAACATTAATCAATGGTATAATATATGTACTTGAAAGTTTGAGTTTTTTTTGGGATAATAGATAGGATGTAGAGAGGCGAGGGGTATTATGAAACAGAGATTAACTATTGATCAGATTTACGAAAAAGAGTTTCATGTGGATTTTCAAGGCTATAATGCTTTGGAAGTGGATGAGTTCTTAGATACTGTATTAAAGGATTATCAAATGTTTGAGTCGATGATTGCAAAGCAAAAAGACCTTTTGGATCGTTATGAAGAAGCTATGACGCGTCAAAAGCAGCAGATTCAGCAACTTCAGCAAGCATCGCGTGCTCAAGAGAATGTTGAACCACAAACTAGTTATGTAGATTTAGTTCGTCGTATTTCTCGAATTGAAGCATATTTATTTAATAAGGAATGACACAAAAAATAACTGCTGGTCTAATTTAGATTAGAGGAAAGTCCATGCTCGCACTGCCTGTGATGGCAGTAGTGTTTGTGCTAAGTGAAACCATAAGCTTAGGCATAGAGGCATCTATGACGGCGGAGTTATGACCTAAGGAGTCATCTATGGTTATAAACCTGAAAGTGCCACAGTGACGGAGTCTTTAGAGAAATTTGAAGAGTGGAACGTTGGTAAACCCCGCAAGCGAGAAACCCAAAATTGGTAGGGGAGCTGGTTGACCTTAAACGAAGGGAATACCAGACACAGTAATGTGTAGATAAATAGTTATTGTAACAGAACATGGCTTACTGCGTGTCAATGCAATTAAAGTGTCGTATGACACTTTTTTATTATTGTAAAAGAGTGCAAGGGTTGGTATACTTATTGTAGATTTTTATGTTCACATAAGTAAAGAGGTGATGATTTTGATAAATATAGGAAGTTTACTTAGGGAAAAACGCATTGAAAAGAATCTTAGTATTGATGATATTGCTCAAATAACTAAATTAACACGAAATCATATTATTGCGATTGAAAATGGAGATATGGAACCTTTTAGCAAAGACCTTTCGTATCTAAGCTATTATATTAGACATTATGCTAATGCTGTTGGCGTGGATTATGATTTATTGCGTGATGAGGTCAATGAAGTAACTGCCGAATGGACGCAAACTATCGATATTGCATCTTTACCTGAACATAAGAAGGATAAGGTTGTTTTGAAAGGTCCAAAGAAGGCGAAAACGAAGAAAATTGATTATTCGTTTATGGCATTTATTGTAGCAAGTTTTTTATTGGTTGTTTTATTGCTATATTTAGGGATTCGCTATTTACCGGGTTTATTAACTAGTGATCCCATTGAAAAACCGAATATTACAACCCCAGAAGTTCCAAACGAGAAACCTTCAGTTGAGGATCCTGATGGGGAGACCCCAGTGCCTCCGGTGAGTAATAAAGATATTGAAATTGTTAGTATTGATGATGCGCATTATGAAATTAGAAACTGGACTGCGGGCGAAGTCGTGGAGTTTGAAGTCAAGTTTGGGGCTAAGAAGACATGGGTGGCGCTAAAGGTTGATGGTGATACTGTAAAAGATCCTGTGTCAAAGGTTTATGAAGAAGATGAGACAATTATCCTTAAGACTGAAAGTAATAAGGATCGCCAAGTTATGTTCCATTTAGGGGTCATGGCTAAGAATGAACTTCTTTTTGAAGGTAAAAAGATTGAACTCACTGAGAAAGCTGCAAATACAAAAGGCGTTGTTAAGTTGTACTTTACTTTTGTGGCTGAAGAAGGGGAAGCATAATGAATTTAGCAAACAAATTAACGTTGTTTAGAATTGTTTTAATACCAGTCATTGTACTGATATATATATTTCCATACAGTCAGTTTGGAATTAGTGTAGGTTATATTGCTTTTGATACTGTATTATTGTCATATGATAAGATTGCCATTTTCGTAATCTTTGTAGTGGCATCTCTTACGGATGCTATTGATGGTCATTTGGCGCGTTCGCGTAATATGATTACTACTTTCGGTAAGTTTCTTGATCCAATTGCTGATAAGTTATTGGTGAATACATTGTTAATAATGTTTGCGGCCGATCGAGTGGTTCCAATTGCAGCAGTCTTGTTGATGATTTGGCGTGATACGATTGTAGATGCTTTGCGGATGCTATTGTCGCAAAAGGGAATGGTTATGGCTGCTGGCTATTTGGGTAAAATTAAGACAGCCAGTCAGATGGTGGCGATTGCCCTTGTATTATTAGGAAATCTTCCCTTTGAACTACGGGGAATTCCGGTGGCGCAAATTATGATTTGGTTTGCGACGTTGATGTCGGTGTTGAGTGGAATCTCTTATTTAATTCAAGGTTTACCGTATTTACGTGATGAGGTAGGAGAAGCCTAAGAAGTTTCATACTTGAGAATGGAGGGCGTTGATTATGAGTAAAGTTAATGATAAAGACAAAGTCTTAGAGGCTACTTTAAAGGATATTGAGAAGCAATTTGGTAAGGGTTCGGTTATGCGCCTTGGAGATCGTTCCAATGTGGATGTGGATGCTATCAGCTCGGGGTCCTTGAGTTTGGATGCAGCATTGGGAATTGGTGGTTATCCTAAGGGGCGTATTGTTGAGATATATGGTCCTGAGTCTAGTGGTAAAACCACTTTGGCTTTGCATGCTATTGCTGAGTGTCAAAAAGCAGGCGGGCGTGCTGCTTTTATTGATGCTGAAAATGCTATTGATCCACTGTATGCTCGCAATCTAGGGGTTGATATCGATGAATTAATTCTATCGCAACCAGATAGCGGGGAACAAGCCTTGGATATTGTTGAAGTATTAGTGAAATCAGGGGCTGTTGATTTGATTGTTGTTGATAGTGTTGCTGCCTTGGTACCGCAAGCGGAACTTGATGGTGAAATGGGTGATGCGCAAGTGGGTTTACAAGCGCGTATGATGTCCAAAGCCATGCGTAAACTATCGGGAGCGATGAATAGAAGTGAATGTACTGCAATCTTTATTAATCAGCTGCGTGAAAAAGTAGGGGTTATGTTTGGTAATCCTGAGACAACGCCAGGGGGTAGGGCTCTTAAGTTCTATTCGTCAGTTCGTTTGGATATTCGTCGTTCTGAGCAAATTAAGATTGGTCAAGATGTGGTTGGTAATAAAGCTAACATTCGTGTGGTTAAGAATAAAGTGGCCCCGCCCTTTAAGTTGGTTTCAGTGGAAATTATCTATGGAAAAGGTGTGAGCTTTATTGGTGAAGTAATTGATATGGGTGTGGAGTTTGATCTCATTGAAAAGAGCGGATCGTGGTATTCGTATCAAGGGGAACGTATTGGCCAGGGTCGTGAGGCGGTGCGCACGTTCTTAGAGGATAATCCTGAGATTGCGAAGGTTGTGGCTGAGCAAATCAGGGATCGTATCATCCCAGCTCGAATGAGTAAGTTAGAAGGTAGTGAGGTAGAGGCTTAGTTCTCTACCTTTTTTATTTGAATATGTGATTTTACTTGTGAAAATTGATAGAATCAAGTAAACTATAATTATTAGGAAACTAATAGAAGATGGGAGGATTAGTATGAACACTTTACAAACCGCCATCTTAACCGGTTTTATTGTATTTTTAATAATGGTTATTGTTTTTGCTGTTATTAATAAATTAAAATTAAATCGCGCGAGTAATGAAGCTGCGCGTATTATAGAGGATGCTCAGTCAAATGCAGAATCTACTTTAAGACAATCAGTTTTGGAAGCTAAAACACAAAGTTACGAGATTAAGTTAAACGCTGAAAAGGAATTAAAGAATCAGCGTAATGAAATTCAAAATTTAGAGAATAAATTAGTACGTCGTGAAGAGAAAATTAGTTTTAGAGAGTCTAATTTATTGGAAAAAGAGAGTGAAATAGTTCGTAAACAAGGTGAATTAGCAAATAGAAAAACTGTGCTGGATAAGATGGAATCAGATTTAAATAGTCGTATTGATATTCAAATACAAGAATTAGAACGTATTACATCATTATCTGTGGATTCAGCTAAGGCTGAATTGATGGATATTGTTGAAAAACGTATGGAATTAGAGACTTTAGCTTATATTAAGGAGCAAGAGGATTATGCTCATGAGCGGGCTGATGATGTGGCTCGTAATATAATTTCGTTGGCCATCTCGCGTTTATCGCAAGATACGGTAACCCAGAATACGTCTTCGGTGGTTACTTTGCCTAATGAGGAAATGAAGGGTCGTATTATTGGTCGTGAGGGTCGTAATATTCGTGCTTTTGAACAAGCTACTGGGGTTGATTTAATTATTGATGATACACCTGAAATTATTACGGTGTCGTCATTTGATCCAATTCGTCGTGAAATCGCAAGGCTT
>CAYWUU010000051.1:0-7425 GCA_964461405.1 uncultured Erysipelothrix sp. | reverse complement strand
AATTGATGAGTCTCGTACTCCGTTGATTATCTCCGGAGGATCTCGCGATGGTGCGAAGATGTACGAGCAAAGCGATCGTTTTGCGAAGCGTTTAAATGAGGGTGCTGACTTTGTGGTGGATGTTAAGACTCGAAGTGTGCAACTTACGGAGTCAGGGGTGGCAAAAGCCGAGAAGAATTTTAAAGTTAAAAACCTTTATGATTTAGAACATGCGACTTTAGTGCACCATATTAATAATGCTCTTAAAGCAAACTATACTATGGCCTTGGATGTTGAATATGTAGTTGAGGGTGATGAAGTTGTTATTGTTGACCAGTTTACAGGTCGTTTGATGCATGGTCGGGAATATTCCGATGGCTTACACCAAGCCTTAAGTGCTAAAGAGAATGTAACGGTTAAACAAGAGACGATCACCTTAGCAACCATTACGTACCAAAACTTCTTTAGATTGTATTCTAAGTTATCAGGGATGACAGGAACGGCTAAGACTGAGGAAGAAGAATTCTTAGAAATCTATAATATGCGTGTTCTTGAATTGCCTACTAATCGTCCTATTGCTCGGGTGGACTATCCGGATTTGGTATTTGGTACATCAAAAGCTAAGTTTGAAGCGCTTATTAATGAAGTTAAGGAATTGAATGCAAAGGGTCAACCTGTATTAGTTGGTACGGTAGCGGTTGAAACCAGTGAATTCATTAGTATGATGATGCGTCAACGGGGTATTCGTCATGAGATTTTAAATGCGAAGAATCATGCGCGAGAAGCGATGATCATTGAAAAAGCAGGACGTAAAGGTTCTGTAACCATTGCCACCAACATGGCAGGTCGTGGTACCGATATTAAGTTAGATGCTGAGAGCCGTGCTTTGGGTGGCTTGGCTGTTTTAGGGAGTGAACGTCATGAGTCACGCCGTATTGATAATCAGTTGCGCGGTCGATCAGGTCGTCAAGGTGATCCTGGTTTTTCTAGATTCTATGTATCTTTCCAAGATGATTTAATGATTCGTCATGGTAGTGAACGCTTTGAAGGTATCTATAATCAATTGGGTGATGTGGCTATTGAAAATAAGACAATTACTAAACAGATTGGTTCTGCGCAAAAACGTGTTGAAGGGGTCAACTTCGATATTCGTAAGCAACTCTTAGAATATGATGATGTGCTTCGTCAACAACGTGAAATCATGTATGAACAACGTGATGTTGTTTTAGAGAATGAAGATGCCCACGGCATGGTTAAGGATATGTTTACGCGTGCGGTTAAAGATGTGATTACTAAGAACACTAATATTGAAACGGGTGTAGACTTAGAAGGTATAGTTAATAGTCTTAAAGTTATGGGTTATGAGACCACTGCTTCTGAATTGGATATAGATGATCTATTAAATAGTATCGTTGACAAATCATGGGCCTTCTATGAGAAGAAGATTGAACATGTTCAAGAACAGTTTGAAAAGGTAGAACGTGAAGTAACGTTACGTACCATTGATAGAGCATGGATTGATCATATCGATAGTATGAGTAAGTTAAGAGAAGGTATTCACTTGCGTTCGTATGCTCAAGATAAACCACTTCAAGCCTATATTGAAGAAGGATATATGATGTTTGAAGATATGCTGGAGAAGATTGCAGAGGAATTGTTTGTCTTCTGTATGCGCGTTAAGGTAGAGTATAGCAATAAGTAAGAGGTGATTTGATTGGAAATGTTTGAGATGGTTAATGAAATTTCATACCATTTAGTGGAATTAAGAAAGCTTGGTGATTCACTTTGACTTAGCTACTAAGCAAAGTGAAATCAACGCAATAGAAAGTAAAATGATGGAAGAGGGCTTTTGGGATGATCATCAAGAAAGCCAAAGCCTAATCCAACGCATGAATCAACTTAAGACGGTAACAGAGACCTACGGGGATCTGTTAAGTCGTTTTGAGTTTTTTGATGAAAGTATTGAACTGTTAAAAGTAGAATTTGATCAAGAGTTTTATGACTCATTGGTTAAAGATTTAAAAGAACTATTAGATGATTACGATTCATTTTCAGTATTGGTTCTCTTAAGTGAGGATTATGATCAAAAATCTGCTATTTTGGAAATACATCCAGGGGCAGGTGGAACTGAGAGTCAGGATTTTGCGGAGATGTTATATCGTATGTATCAAAGATGGGCTCAAGATCATAAATATAAAGTTGAAGTTTTGGATTATTTAGATGGGGATGAAGCGGGTATTAAATCGGTGACTCTTTCTATCAAAGGTCCTTTTGCGTATGGGTATCTTAAGGCAGAAAAAGGGGTGCATCGTTTGGTGCGTATTAGTCCTTTTGATTCCTCTGGACGACGCCATACATCGTTTGTGTCAGTGGATGTATCCCCAGAATTGGATGATACCATCGAGGTTGTAATTAACCCAGATGATATTACTATTGATACGATGCGATCCAGTGGTGCAGGAGGTCAACACGTTAATAAGACGGACTCGGCTGTGCGTATTACTCATAAGCCAACGGGGATTGTGGTGACATGTCAATCAGGGCGCTCGCAAATTCAAAATAGAGAAGAAGCCATGCGCATGTTGAAGAGTAAGCTATATCAAATTGAAATTGAAAATAAATTGAAAGAACAAGCTATCCTAAAGGGAGAGCAAAAATTAATTGAGTGGGGATCACAAATTAGATCGTATGTTATGCACCCGTATTCAATGGTTAAAGATCATCGTACTCTTCATGAAACCAGTCAAGTGGAAGATGTTTTAGATGGTGATATTGATGGTTTTATTGAAGCGTACCTGAAAATGAATGTGGGGTCATAAGATGAAAAAAAATAGTTATCTCTATGATTTAGGGGTCATAGCCATAGGAAACTTTATATTAGCACTAGGGGTAAACTTTTTCTTTATCCCTAATGATATTTTAGCCGGAGGCGTTGCGGGTATTGCGATTGCATTGGAACCTATTTTTCATATCCCTGTGCAATCTATGATCACCATTATAATTGCCATTGCATTTATAATTGGTCTAGTTTTTTTGGGCAAGGAGTTTGCGCTTAAGACCATGGCCAGTAGTATTTTATATCCCGTCTTTATTTATCTGCTACAAGGTATTCCCTTGGTTAAGGTAGATCCGATTTTAGCTTCAATATATGGTGGGCTTGTATCGGGTATTGGTATTGGGATCGTATTTAGAGTAGGTTCTAGTACCGGTGGTATGGATATACCGCCCCTGGTTCTTGCGAAGTACACGAAGATCAAAGTTCATACTTGGATGATCATCGTCGATGCCATCACAATTCTATTGGGTATTTCCACCTTTGGATTAAATGCCGCCTTAATTGGGTTAATTTCTGCGTTCACATTGTCAAAAACGGTAAGTGTTGTTCAGACCTTTGGTGGTGATAAAGCCTTACAAGTGTTTATTATCACGGATGCCGTAGATGAGATTATGCAACATATCTTAGTGGGATTGGACCGCGGGGCTACTATTATTCATGGTAAGGGGGGCTATACAAAGGAACCTCGAGAAATAATCATGACGGTTTTAATGACCGAACAGTATGCACGGTTGGAAAAAATGGTTAAAGAAATTGATAAAGGTGCTTTTTTGATTGTCTCAGATGTGACGGAAGTCCATGGAGATGGTTTCTTTGAGTACTAAGTTTCACTAAATGTTCAAAATTGATATGTTATAATGTAAAAAGATAAAGGTGGTAGACGCATGTTATTATTAAGAGGTGTTAATAAGCAATATAAAAATGGTGTAAATGCCCTATATAATATTGACTTACAGATTGATCAAGGTGAGTTTGTATATATCATTGGTCCAACGGGTTCTGGGAAGTCTACTTTAATCAAAGTATTAGATGGTGAAGAAAAGCCAACATCGGGTGATGTAATCGTCAAAAATATCAATGTTGGTAAATTGCGTCATGCTAAAGTCCCTGTTTATCGTCGAAATATTGGTGTTGTTTTTCAAGATTTTAAGTTATTAGACAAACGCACTGTATTTGAAAATATTGCGTTTGCGTTAGAGGTCGTTAATACACCACGTCATAAGATGCGTACACGTGTTAGAGAAGTATTGCGTTTAGTTAGTTTGGTTGAAAAAGCCAATGCGTATCCTAATGAGTTATCAGGGGGGCAGCAACAAAGAGTAGCGATAGCGCGTGCTATCGCAAACCGTCCTTCCATTCTAATTGCAGATGAGCCAACGGGTAATTTAGACCCAGCTAAGTCTAAAGAAATTATTGAGTTATTGGAACGCATTAATAAAGAAGAAGGAACCACCATTGTTATGGTTACCCATGATGTTGGTTTAGTGAATACGTATAAAAAGAGGACAATAGCCTTAGATCAAGGTCATTTAGTTGCAGACTTAAGTGCAGGAGGCTATATTAGAAATGAGTAGAGTATTAAGACATTTACGAGAAGGAGTGGTGGGTGTATTTAGGCACTTTGCTTTAGCTTTCTCAAGTATATCATCCGTCACCATTACCTTGGTGTTATTGGGATTATTTTTATTATTAAACCAAAATATTGGTAAAATAACGGTTCAAATTGAAGAGAGTGTAGCCTTATATGCTCAAATAGAACCTGAAACTACGGGTGAGGCTATTGATACCCTGGTTACCAAAGTCAAAGAAACACCGGGAGTTCTTCATGTTCAATATTCTGATAAGCATCAAGAGTTAGAAGATTTCATTGAAAAACGTGGTGAAGAGGGTGAAGCGTTATTTGGGCAATTTAGGGGGGATGAGAATCCTTTCTTAGATGCTTTAATTATAAATATTAAATCCGGGTATGATGTAAAGCCCGTTATGGAAAGTGTTACCGGGTTAGAAGGAATTTATAAAGTATCCATTGGTAGTGAGTCAATCCAACAACTCATGGACACGATGCAAACCTTTAGAAATGCAGGACTTGTCTTTGTGGTTGTATTAGGAGGGATTGCTATCTTTCTAATCAGTAATACCATTGGAGCAACCATTCACTCTCGTGATGAAGAAATTGCGATTATGCGCACAGTCGGTGCCACTAATTGGTATATCCGCTGGCCCTTTATTATCGAAGGTATGATTATTGGTCTATTGGGTTCAATTATTCCAATATTAATAGTCGTCATTGGATATGAAAAATTCTATACAGCGCAGTTTGAAGGTTTGGGCAGCATGTTCTCCTTAGTGCCCGTTAATCCCCTTGTGTGGGAAGTATCAGGAACGTTGCTATTATTGGGCGTGTTGGTCGGAGCACTGGGAAGCCTTATTACGGTAAGTAGGAGGTTACGATGGACAAGATAGTTAAAAAAGGTATTTCGATATTGATTCTCTTTCTATTAGTGATGTCATTAATAGGAGGCTTATTTGCGAATGTTGGAGCTTCCTTTGCAGATAAAGAAGAAGAATGGTTAAAAAATTGTTCTAATATTAAGTTTGTAACGGAGAATGAAAAAGCTTGTTCTGATTTTAGCGACTATCTTAAAAAGCAAGAAGCAGATGCTAAGAAGAACTTAGATGATATAAAGGGTCAAATTGGTTCTATTAGTGGTGATATTGCTAAGGATAATAAGATTATTCAAGCGTTGGATGCGGAAGGTTTTAGATTACAAAAAGATATTGACTTATCTGAGTCCCTTATTCGTAAGAAAAAAGCTGATATTGATAAAATGAATCAGCAGATATTAGTTCGTGAAAATGAAATTGAAGAGAAAAAAGAGTTGGCTAAGGATTATATGATCCATATGCAAGGGACATCACGCGTCAATAGTTATTATGATTTCTTATTGAGTGCTGATAGTTTCGTTGAGTTATCGCGTCGTGTTGAAGGCTTGAATCTTATTAGTAAGAAGAATACCGATAATATCATCGCCTTGAATCTGGAACGTGAAAAACTAGAGGAAGATCGCTTAGAGTTGATTTTTGATCAAAAGCGATTGGAAGAGACCGTAGCAACGCAAAAAGCTACGATTGAAAGACATAAAGAACTTCAAGCAGATTCTAAATTGAGAATCGCTAAATTACGTGAAAAACACTCGGCCCTTATTGAAGCACAAGAAGCCGCTGAAGCAGAACGTAAGCTAGTAACTGAAAAGATTGCTTCGATTGTAGAACCCGAAGTTTCTACAGGTGCCTTAATTAGACCCATCGCAAATGGCTATCATGTTAGTGCAGGAGTATGGCGCTATTCTGGAACATCGGGTCCATCGGGTGTTCATATCGGTATTGATTTAGCAGCTCCTGTTGGTACAGCCCTTCGGGCTCCTGCCAATGGAATTGCGATTGCGCAAAGAAATGATTGCCCCACCATTGGTGGTTTCCCAAGTCCAAACTGTACTGGATATGGTAACTATTTACTTATGATTGTTAATAGTAACGGTAATATATATGGAATACTTTACGGTCATATCCGTAATAACGGTGTCTTGGTTAGAAATGGACAAGCTATTTCCGCTGGACAAAAAGTTGCAGAAGTTGGAAGTTCTGGAAACTCAACAGGAGCACACGTTCACGGTGAAGTGTACTTCTTAGGAACAGATAGTGTATCAGCTGCCTACGATCGTTGGTATAATGGACCTCGAAATAATAACTTTGGGGCTGGTGGTAAAAATGTTGAATATGCGAATCGCTGCGATGTTAAGGGAATGAAAGCCCCCTGTCGCTTAAACCCAAATACAATGTGGGGATTAAAAGTTGGCGATAGAGGTTAATAAAAAAGGGATTGCTAAGCAACCCTTTTTTAGTGGGTGCGTATTAAAAAAACACTTTCATATATAAAAGTGTTTTGATTTGAATTATAACTCAACTTTAATGCTAGCTCTTTCTGCCTCAGTAGTTTGAAAGAACGCTTCTTTTTTAAATCCAAATAGTGTTGCGATAATATTCGAAGGGAACATATCAACCTTATTGTTAAGTTTATTAACGGAGTCATTATAAAACTGACGGGAGAAAGCAATTTTCTTCTCGGTACTTGCTAGTTCGCTTTGTAGATTTAAGAAACTGGAGTTTGCTTTTAAATCTGGATAGCTTTCAACTAAGACAAAGAGGCGAGAGAGGGCTGTTGTTAGGCTCTCATCAGCTTGCAACGCCGAACTGGTATTATTGGCGTTAATATATGAGTTTCGTGCTTCAACCACGGCCTCGAGTGTTTGCGCTTCATGCCCTGCATACCCCTTAACGACCTCAACTAAGTTGGGGATAAGGTCAAAGCGTCTTTGTAATTCGACATCAATCTGGCTTTTTTGATTCTCAACCATATTTCTTCGCTTAACTAATTCATTATACGTAACTACCACAAATAACACTAAAACTGCTAAAACACCTACTATTATATACGGCATATTTATCATCTCCTTATTGGAAAAATAGTAACATAGATATATTTAAAATACAATCAAGTTTCGTAATAGTGTAATTGTAAATGCCTTATGAATTGGCTATGATGTATAGGA
>CAYWUU010000050.1:0-7505 GCA_964461405.1 uncultured Erysipelothrix sp. | reverse complement strand
CTTTCTCTACCTGTATTTCACCATTGACTACATTAATAACTGTGAACGGCTCCATTTTTCTAGGAATCACGTTCACTTCGTCATTAGCAGGTACAGGTGTTACCAGTGCGAATAGAATTAACAACAAATAAATAATTTTTTCATTCTAAATCTTCCGTTTTTTATATTATAGGTTAATTAATTCGCACATTCAGAAACAACAAAACTTAGAGGTACTTCGTATTCATATTTAAACCTAGACAAAAGGTTCCTGCAATGAGGAACCCTTCATTTAGAATTCTAGTTCAGTTCTATTAAACAAGGCAATCGTGATAGCAAGTGCTATTGCGCCATATAGGATTAGGATCCCTGCATTATTAAACTGTATCCCCGATGTGCTCATATCATTTAATAAGCTTGTGGGAAGATAGGCAACGGCATTTGGTAGGATGTTCGCAATCCATTTAAGTTCAAGAACTAGCCCTAATAAGGAGTCGAGTAGGCGACCCGACAAAACTACAAACACAACAATAGCAATACTACTCTTTTGAAGGACGAAACTAAAGATACCAGCGATAGCTGTATTAATCATCAGTTCAAGAATAACTATGGGGATAAGATCAAACAATTGCGTTAGGTCAGCTTGTACATTCAAAGCAACATTTAATAGACTCGCTAATCCAAAGGCATATGCTAGGACGATTAAATATATTATCAACATTTCGACCAATTTGCTTAAGACAATTTGGTAACGAGGTATACCATATCCAATCGCAATCTGTGTACTATGAGCTCCAATGTCATCGGTATACACCATCACAAATAAGGCGATTCCAATTAACACCGAGGACATTGATATAAGAATATTACTCAGTAACATAACATCGTTGGGATCATTTTTAAAGAGATTAAAGAAGAAAGTATATCCAACGGTAAATAATACAAATAGAAAAAGAAATGATTTCTTTCTAAAAAAACGATACAAATCAGCGATAATATAAGACATTAGTTCTTACCTCCAGTTAATTCGAAGTACTGTTGTTCAAGATTTTCTCTATGAACCACAACCTCATAAATTTGAATCTCATTATTGATTAGATTCAATAAGTCATCATTATTAATATAACTACCATTTACCTCAACCACCTTACCTTTAATAACAGGATTCAAATGATTAAGTAATTCAAGAACTCGTTGGTTGTCACTGGTAGTGATATTGACGCGCTTGGCTTCTTCACCTTGGTCTTTATTGAACTCTTTAATTAAGACACCGTGATCAATAATACCAAATCTATCCGCAACCAACTCCAACTCACTAAGGATATGAGATGAGACAATGACCGTTTTATTATGAACCTTGCCTAAGTCACTTATAATATTTCTAATCTCTAGGATCCCTTGGGGATCTAATCCATTAATAGGCTCATCCAATAATACGATATCGGGATCACCCAACAATGCATTAGCGATACCCAATCTTTGCTTCATACCTAATGAATACGCCTTAAAAGGTTTCTTTTCCCCAAAGAGACCCACTAACTTCAAGACCCGATCAATTTCCTGCTTATCCTTGATACCCTTCATAATCGCAACATACTTCAAATTATCATAACCATTTAGATAGGGATAGAAACTGGGTCCCATATAAAACCCAATCTGTTTCTTAGCCTTATTCAATTGTCTAGAATTCGAAGATTCATCAATTGAAATACTCCCCCCATTAACATGAGTCAGTCCCAAAATAGCTTTAAAAAGCGTACTCTTACCAGCACCGTTCTTCCCAACTAATCCATATACTTCCCCTTGTTTAAGATTCATACTAACATCTTTAACAGCATAGAAGTCTTTATATTTTTTTGATACATCTTTAATAACAATCATTTTAATACCTCCTTGTATTAAGACAGTAATACAATAACACAGCAGTCCTCTAGTTGCAACACTTTTAATTATTTTTTTAAATATGGTATCATTAATTAACCGAGGTATAATATGAACGACCATAAAAATAGACTCAACGATCTGCTTAACAAACAAAAAGAAATGAAAGAAAGATATCTTAAACTAAACCTACCCCTTGATATATATCAAGCTAGCCAAAGTGACATCCACTATAGACTCAATCGGTTTAAAGAGCACTATGGTTACGAGGGAATTAGTGAAAAAGACATGGTGTGGCTGGATGATGTCTTTAAGGCTAAGTTCTTTAATATTGGGGTCTTAAGGTATCAATTATTTACAATGGACTATCAACTCATAGAAAGAAGTGGTTTTGATTATATTAAATTAGATGAGAAATCAAAAGAACGATTTAAAGAAGGTCAGGTTTATGTTAATGTTCATATTGCTAAGGATACAAATCTCGATCCTGTATTAGTGGCTGAATCCTTTGATAAAGCGCGCCAATTCTTTAAGACTTATTTCAATTCTTTAAACCTTGAGTATTTTATATGCAGAACCTGGCTCATTGATGCTTCATTACGAGAAATCCTTCCAAGCGATAGTAATATCATTCAATTTGCGAACTTATTTGAGCCCATCGCAAGGGGTTTAAACTATAGACAACCATTCTCCAGGATATACAATACGGAAGATATAAATGAAGTTCTTAAACGAGAACACACTACATACTTACAAAAAAAGGCCTACAAACATAAGGATACACTGGGTGTAACCTTTGGATGTATTCCTTTCTAGAAATATAAAAACTAAGTCGTTTGACTTAGTTTTTATACGTTTTCAATAAATTTAATAAGTTCAACCTTAGGCATGAACCCAGTACGACGGTTCACAGGCTTACCATCTTTAAAGATTACTAAAGTAGGAATTGACATAACATCATAACGTTGTGCTAATTCACCATCATTATCAACATCCACTTTAACGATTTTAACTTTATCGCCCATTTCTTCTTGAACATCTTTTAAGATAGGCGCAATCATCTTACATGGACCACACCAGTCAGCGTAGAAATCAACTAATACAACGCCTTCTTCTACGGCTTCATTAAAATTACTTTTGTTTACTACTTCCATTTAAATACCCTCCTAAATCATCTATACAATTATAACACAATTATAAACAATGTAATGCACAATGCCCTACTCTTCATATATAAGCTTAGGTCCCCTTAATTTAAGGGCCTTCTCATGAATTTGATAGTGTAAGGTATCTCCTACGAATATTTCACCATCACAACCATAAGTAATTGGCTTATTTGAAGAAATCGTTAGGGTTTTAAGATGCCTCATATCAACTTCCTTATACCCCAAATGCGTTCCCTTAAAGTACTTAGCTACTAAATAAAGAGCCCTTGGAATACTAACGGAATCCACCATACACACATCAAAATAACCATCATCTGCCAATGCATTGGGGGCACTTTTAAACCCATTTCCATACCAACGACCGTTCATAATAGAAAATAACGTAATATTCTTTTGGATGACTTCACCATCCGCTATAATATTAAGCAAGGTTGGTTTCATCGTAAATATCTTCACTAAAGCACTATAGGCATAAACAAACTTACGACTAATATGCTTAGGTCTAATGGTATTGGCATAGGCATTAACTTCAGCATCCACACCTATATTTGAACAATTCATGAATCGCTTACCGTTTACTTCACCAAAATCAACGTGATTAATGTTTTGGTACTCGATCGAATGCTTAACCAATTCTTCAAGACTTCCTTCAAACTTAAACATCTTAAAGAAATCATTACCCGTTCCAGCCGGAATAAGCGATAGTGGGACCTCTAAATTTAGGCCATTTAGTACTTCAAATGCGGTACCATCACCCCCCACCGAATAAAGATACACACCCTCTTTATAGCGTTGGGCAATCTCAGTAGCATGCCCTTCATACTCCGTATAATGAACTTCATAGGTACTGTGATCTAAGTTATCATTTAACCATGTTACAACCCGCTTGTAATCACCATTACCAGAGGTTGGATTTACTATAAATATATGTTTCATAACTATCTCCATTTTACTTAATATAATACCATAGAATAAGCGTAGATTTTAACTCTACGCTTTTCTTTTCATTATCAGAGTAATAGACACTATCTTATTATTAGCATCATACTCAACGGTTCTATCCAGATAGATATATTCCTCTATCTCCTCAATCACCACCTCAATATTAAACTTAATGGGAACATTATTGGCATCCGCCCATTTTTTAGCTTCATAATAAGTTTTGAACTTAGGAACTACCGGCGGTTTTGTTTCATCAACCGGAGGCTTAACATCATGTTCCAAATCCTTATATACTACAGATATGGTCACAGTTTCAGGTTTGGTATTATACAATCCAGGAGCTACCGTTTGATTAATGATTTGTTGATCATTATACTGATCAAGATTTTGGTTCTCCTTAGTAATCTTTCTAATATTAAGTTGGATACCATTTGTTTTAGCCCACGCTTGAACCGCCGCCACATCCATGGTTCCATCTGTCATATTTGGAACACTAAACTTAGCGCCCGGTTCTACCACTGGTGGCGTTACTGGAGTTTCAGTCGCATCACTTGGTGGTTTAATGGGCCATGCAACTTCAGATCCATAATACTTACTTGAGTGCGTCTTAATCGCAAACTCAAAGGGATTATTGGCATTAAACACAAAACGTTGCTTCGACGGCGCCTTAATTTCAGTCGACAGATTATTATGAATAATAGCCTTATTATCCGCTAAACTTCTACTATAAGGAACCACTACACTCATACCATTAACCATGGGTGTAATTCCAGTTACTTGAGAGTTCTGAATCACAAAAGTAGAAAAGGGATCGACTGGAGAAGCCGCAATATTATTTAACATATAACCAATCAAAGGCGATAAATCATTATCAACCGAGAAATTCATGCTAATATTACTTTCAGCTGCCTTTAGCACCTTAACAAAATTATTAATATTCTTCTTAGACTCATCAACTATCTTTAAACCCAGTTCTTTGAGTACGTATTGTTGATTCAATTGACGCTGGAAGTCACCGTTTGGAAAACTCTTACGCTCACGCGTAAAGTTAACCACTTGCTTACCATTCAATAAGTTTCGCCCCTTTGGAACCTTAATCCACTCGCGCTCACCCGGTTTACCATCCACCGGTAACATACGACCAAACTCAATAGGAACATCCAACTCAAGGCCTCCAATGGCGTCAACCACTTTAATTAATGCAAAAAAGTCCGTTTCAAAATAGAAATCAATGTCAATTTCAAATAAATCCTCAACAGTATCAATCATACACTGACGACTTCTACCTCGTGAGTGGTTAATCTTATCAGGTCTATTACCACTATAACAAGCGATAGGAACGTACATATCACGCCCCACACTGGTCATCGTAATATGAAGTGTTTGGGGATTAACTGTAATTAACATGATTGAGTCTGCTAAATTATCATTAAGCCCCATCATCAAAACTGTAAACGGTTCTTTTAGTACATTCGCAGTATTGTCAATATCTACAGAAGATGTGATATCAAAAGTTCTAAGCACCACCGCATCAAATAATAACTCTTGAGCGTCTTCCTCAAAGTTTTCAACATAACGCGTAAACTGTTTTGGTACAACCGCAACATCTAAGTCACGACGGTTCAATAAATCATGAAACAAATCATGATAAGATTCATATACAACGGTATCGACCTGTGAAGAATGCTTCGCAATTTCTTTTACAACGGTTTCATTATAATGATCATCTTGACCCACATAGCCAAGACGCGTCTCAGGAAATAGATTATCCAGACTCTGACCCTCATTGATTGTGATAAAAGAATACTCCGTTGTTTCCTTAATATCTTTATTAATAAACGCATCCGTAGCTTTATTGAGTTTATACACATAGGAAGCACCCATCCCAATAACAAGAATCAATACCATAGAAAGAATCAGATATAGTTTACGAGCCCATTTATAGCGCAGACCATATCCAATCGCAAACATTAAATTCGCTACTAATATAATCCCTACTAACCCCAGCAATACATAAATAAAGACATCACGCTTAATGGTAATATAACGACTGATATTAATCACAAAATACACAACAGCCGCATTAAGAGCCATAAGCGATAATAACCCAATGGCAGGCGAGTTAATAATCTTATTAAATCGTTTCTTAGTCCCCATACTCAGCCACCTCAACAATCACAAAATGTCCCTTTTCGTTTTCAATTAATGTTATGGTAGCATCCGACTCATAATCTTGAGTATCTAACACAACACTATCCTTATATTCCCACTTAACATCAACTTGAATCGCTTCATGTGTTTTCCCTTTTACAGGTTTTTGCGTAAGCGGATCAACCCGCTCTTCTTCGCCCTTTTCATCATTAATAAACATACGAACCGCTCTAGCATCCGTACTCTCAACGTGCATTACTTCCAGTGTTTTCTTCAGACCCCCATTATTTAAATAATAGTATAAATCCAAATATGTTGAACTTTGCGCCTTCGCAAATACACTAGCACGAATGGGCTCATACACAAACTGAATGCCCCCAACGTCATTTAACCTAAACTTATTAGTCCACGTATAAAAATCTGCCACAAAATTCTGAGCAACCAAACCAGCTACCTGATTCTTATCAACACTTTCTTCCTTCATGGCTTCCTTTAAGGATTCATAAAGTTGCTTTTGGTATGGCGTCGCATTATTTCTAATTGAGTAGGCTTCGTCTTTCTTAATACCACTAGCATCAATTTCCGTATTCTTACCCATAGTTCTAAGATAAAATCCACCGGTAATCGCAATCACAACCAACGACACCACCACACTCATAAGAACCATGAATCTTCCTTGTGTTTTTCTCTCCATAATAATACCTCTTACGTTATAATTTTAAAGGTTTATGACCCATTGTCAAGAACAAGCAATTAAGTCTCTTTATCTCACACAATCCATTATTTAACTAACTTAATAAATAATTCCGATCAAACGCCAGTTCCAAAATATAGCCCGTCTTCTTTAGATAAGAAAGGACTAACTCAAAGAGTTCCTGGTCGCTGCTTTCGCAGCTTGAAACCACCACAAATTCAATATAGAGAACCCCATCTTTAATTCGAATATCATGATACGACTCAAAACAAGACTCTATACCCAGTATTGTATTCAATATGCCCCTTACACTAATTAACCGCGCATCACTACTATCAAAGGGATCAATATGCACAACACATTGCAGCTTCGTTTGAATAAAAACTGCCGCTTCAATTGACTCAGTAATATGATGAGCATCGGTTAGACTCATCGTACTATCCACTGAAACATGAACACTAGCATACCCATGTCTTGAACCATACTCATGAATAACTAAATCATGATACCCCAATACTAAATCATGGGCCTTAATGATGCGCTCTATGACATGAATCGTCTCACGATTGGGTCTTTCCCCTACCAATAGACTCATATACCCGCGAATCATCTTAAGAGCATCCACTATGATGATGATAGAAATAATCAAACCCATAATCCTATCTATATTAAATGATATACTAAATTGCAAA
>CAYWUU010000049.1:0-7808 GCA_964461405.1 uncultured Erysipelothrix sp. | reverse complement strand
AAGATACTAAGAGACCTAGCCAAAAACTAGTCAGACAAATGTCTGGCTTTTTTTACGCCTTGAATCCCAGTAATCCCTTATCGTAAAATAGATGAAACTCACAAGAAGGATTGAGCATGAAACTAAGACACGCCACCCCACAAGACATACCACACATCACCCAAATGTATCAAGACATTATTAAAGACATGAACACCAACGGCTACATGTTTTGGACCCAAGAGTATCCCCTAATCGATATTATCAACGACATACACGATCATAAAGTCTATATAATGCTAAAAGACCAAACCATTCTCTTTTGCTTCACCCTCAATCAAAATAACCCAGGAAATAATCACGTCACATGGTTAGACAATACAGCCTCATACTTCTATCTAGATCGCTTAGGCGTAAATATACATTATAAAAGACAAGGCCTCGCTTCACTTACCTTAAAAGAAGCCCAAAGAATCGCAAAAGACCACCACAAAGACTACCTAAGACTCTTTGTAGCTACTGCCAACATCCCTGCACTCAAACTCTATGAATCCAACGGATTCACAATTGCTAAAGGTACCTTTTATGACACTGTCAATGGTATCTACCTAGAAGAGTTAGGACTTGAAATCAAGACCTAAAATAATACCACTAAAACCAAAGGGACCCAACGGTCCCTTTTAACTTAAACTTGAATATTTCTACTTCTAAAGACATGCAACCCATACATAAATACCACCACACTAACAACGATCCACACACCATAGGAAAGATAATCAAAACTCCCGGCATACAGGCGCGAAGGCATAGTAGTATGGAGAATAGATATAAACTCAAGGGGTTTAAGAGCTTCCACCATCTGAGCCATCATTCCCAATATATAAGGACCAAATACCAATCCCATACCCACCCCTGTGGTTGATACGGTACTGGGCAATATTAATGATAAACCCGTTCCCAATAACAGATATAAAAACGAGGTCATAATCACAAATCCAAAAACAGGAACACTGCGCACCAACAAATCAAAAATCCCCACATCTTCAGGCGCAAACACCCCCAGCATCGCCATACTCAATCCAATGACCACCACTAATAGACCACCCATGATCATTATATTACCCCATAACTTAGCCAAAACAAGACGCACACGCGTAATTGGTTGGGCATATAAGTACTCAATAGTCCCCTCTTTCTCTTCTTTTAGAAACGTATTCAATCCCAAAGTAACAGCATACACTAAAAGAGCCATCACCACATACTGAAAGATATACCCAAAGAACTGATCAATCTTACTAAAGTCCGGAAACGTTTCAAACCCCAATACCTGCAAAATATCATCGGACATACCCGCCATTAATTCCTGCAACCCCTCACTGGACATAGTTGGAAAAAAAGCCATAAATCCCACTATCATAAGGCCCAAAACACCCATCCAAATGAACATGGATTTCATATTCAACTTAAACTGTAAACGACTCATACACTAACCTCATCAGAGTAATATTTCAAGAAACGATGCTCCATGGAAACATCCTCAATCACAATATCAACAATATTTCTATCCCCTAAATCCTTCAATAAAAGGTCCAAAGAACCCGTATAAATCATCGAAATACTATCGACTTCACGCTTCAAAATTTCATCTGCCAAAACTTCCAACCCAACAATATCTCCTACAACCTTAATGTATTTACCATTAAGACTAACATCATCCAATGAAATCGTTTCAATCAGTTTCCCCTGCTTAATAAACATAACCCGATCACAGTGATCCTGAATCTCTTGCATATTATGACTAGAAACTAAAACACTCACACCATCCAATGCCAACTCCCGCAATATCCCAAATAAAACCTTTTGGTTAAGGGGATCCAATCCATTGGTAGGTTCATCCATTATTAGTACCTTAGGTTTAATAACCAACGCGGCAATGAGTGCTACCTTCTTTTTATTACCCAGGGACAAAGCCTTCATTTTTTTAGAAGGGTCAACCACAAACTTATCCAACAACTCACGATAATAACCCCTATCATTACTACCATGAAAATCCATACTCATTAAGATAATATCCTCGACCGTCAATTCCGGATAAAAATTAACTTCACTGGATACATAACCCACCTGCTGCTTAATTAAATGCGAATCACACTCAACATCTAAACCCAAAATGCGCGCTGTCCCACTATCCGCAAAAATATAGTTCAATAAAACTTTAATGGTTGTAGATTTACCCGCACCATTGGGTCCAATAAACCCCAATATTTCACCAGGTTTTAGTTCAAAAGAAATAGTATCAACAGCCTTCAAACTACCGTATGACTTACTCATATTCTCAACACAAATCATAATAAACCCTCCATTTCACTCATTATACATCAAAGCCCCACAACACCATACCCACATGGCTCTTAGAGTTAGAACCCGAAGACCTTGTCTTCATTAAAAACTTCATACTAAACTCAGGATCACTCAAAGATATTGCGAACATATATGAAGTAACCTACCCAACGGTTCGATTAAGACTCGATCGCCTCATCCAAAAGATTGAACTAAACGACCAAAAAACAGCAACACCCTATATTGATTTAATTAAAAAGCTAGCCATCGACGACAAAATCGATTACGAAACGACCAAGATACTCATTAACGAATACAAAAAGGAGACCAAAAATGAATAATCTATTGATCTTTCTAACGTTCATAATAATACTACCCCTATTCCTACAATACTTCCTATCAAAAACAACCCACAAATACCCGGGTCTAATCATACCCCTATTAAGTTTTATGATGTCACTTCTAACGGTCCTAGGCCTAGGCTATACCAATGAAAAACCCATTACCATCCTCGTAACATCCCTATATACCCTCATCATTTCCAATATACCTACCGTAATCTTCATAGGTATCTACCTTAAAGTAAGAGATTCCCTAGAAACTAATAAAAGAGTCAATAGAGACATTGATAAAATGAATATTAAGGATTTGTAGATATCTTACAGAACACCATAAGAAGATTTTTACCCCCAATCTCAATATGATATAATGAACTATATACCCGGAGGTAATCTATGAAAAAGAACATACTTATTGTGGTACTACTACTCTTATTAGGATTTGGCGGTTTTGTGGTTGTGACTCAAGAGCAGACCAAGCGAAAAGAAGCAGAGCTGCTGCAATTGAAACTCGATAAATTCAACACCCACGTTATCACCAATAAAAAAACAACCCTATATGACTTAGAGGACGACACATTTATAGCGGTAGGTTATTTAAAAGAAGGCTATCCTTTAAACCTTTCCGAACAAGAAATCACTAAAGATACCACTCACTTTAAAACACAAGGACTTAATTATTATATAGCTATTGATGATCTAGATAAAACAGAATCCCCACATCTAAAGAAACAACGGTATCAAGATTATATCGTCTTTAATGAAAACGTTAAAACACTAGAAACAACGGTTTTCTACGATGAGCATGATAATGAGATCGCAAGTATTAACCAATCGTTTGATTTACCTATTTATATTAAAGACACCCCAAAATATGGGGTAGTATTTGATGATACCTTAGTTTATGTTAAGGATATTGAATCTACTTACGCCCATAAGAATACCGACGAAATATCGCGTAAGAACCTTAGAACCTTCACCTATCATACTGTCTATGATACCAAGACTCAAAAATGCACTTCCGTTCAGATTTGCCACCCTATTGAGCAGTTTGAGGAACAGCTGCAATACTTAAAAGAACATAAGTTTGTGACACTAACAATGGAAGAAGTTGAAATGTTTTTAGACAATAAAATAAGGATTCCCATCAAGACAGTAGCCCTTACTTTAGATGATGGTATTTTCTTAGAAAACTCTGTACCCTTGGTTGAGAAATACGAGATGTACGCTACCTTCTTTATAATAACCAGCCGCACTGATGTAAGCGAATATTTAAACGCTTCCTATGCGCGCTTTGAATCTCACACGGATGACCTTCATAATAACTATAGATGTCCCCTAAACACATCGTATAGCCAAGGCGGACAAATGATGTGCGAGAAATATGAGAAAGTCATTAAAGACTTACGCCTAAGTCAAGAGAAACTCAACGGAAGTTATTACTTTGCGTATCCCTTCTTTGATGTTAACGATCAAGCCATCAGAGCCTTAAAAGAAACAGGCTTTCACTTAGCGTTTGTAGGACAGCTAGGAACCAATGGATATAGCGATAGTACGACAGAGAAAATGCGCATTCGCAGAAAAACCATCTTTGGTAATGACTCCATTAAGGTGTTTGCGGATTATGTTAATGATAGAGACTGACAAAGAAAGGGAGCACGAGCTCCCTTTTATTATGCTATTTAAAAACCCACTCTCTTTGCGCCACAAAGCTCACAATAAACAATAAAATATCCACGAGCAACTTAGCAAACAAAGCTTTAAAATGTAAAACGGTAACCAAAAAATTAACCGACACCCCTGACATAACCATAATCATCAGTGCTAACGCAAAATACTTATAGATGGAAGTATCATTACTATTTTTAAAGATAAACTTACCATTTAATGTGTAATTAAAAGTGGCCGAAATAATACGCGCTAAGGCCGTAGCAATCAATATCGCACGGCTCCCCTTTAGTAATATCATAAATACTTGAAACAGTGAAATATCTAACACAAAGGATCCCACCGATGCCACGATATATTTCAAAAATAATCTATAGATCATAAGTGAATCACGGATGGGATTAAAATGAGATGTTTGATTCTTATTGATGTAGATGGTATCAATCGTAGTTTCTTGAATGGTAATATCCATATTCTTACACTCAATCAACATATTCGACTCAAACTCATAACGCTCCCCTATCACACCCAAAAATACCTCACACATTTTCTTACTAAAACCACGAAGACCTGTTTGCGTATCGGTAATATCAAGACCAATAAAGATTTTAAATACGCCCCGCGTCATCTTATTTCCAAATCTACTCTTAGCCGGAACATCGCCATGATCAAAATCCCGCACACCCAAAATCAAATTATTTGGATTCTTTCTCGCAAGCAAACCCACATTTTTTATGTCCTTAACTGCATGTTGCCCATCACAATCCGCACTCACACACGCTTCAAAATCAGGGTGATGGTCAAGTAGGTAATTGAAGGCACTTTTCATAGCCCGCCCCTTACCTTGATTTACCTTATGATTAAGCACCACGATCCCATCACGTTTAAATGCCTCAAAGAACGCATCATACTTAGAGTTAGAACCATCGTTAACGATAATTATATTATCAAATGTGCGCCGTAACTCAACTATGAATGCCTCCATAATCGCTATATCAGGATCATAAGAAGGAATAATAGCATATATTTTATCCATACTAGTTCCCCTTGGTTATATACTTCATATCCACTAACTTCCAGCCATCCTCATAAACAAAGAACCACTCATCATTCATCGTATCAACACGATCTTTCCCACTCACAATCATATTCTTCTCTAAGTGAACCTGTACTGAAAAGGCTTCGTTATTGTAGACTTTAAAATTAGTTAAACTTTCATTGGTAAACATGGGGTTTTTAAAGGTATGCGCACTCACAAACGTAATATCAACCCCCGTAGCCCAGCCACGCGCTAAATTATACATGTCTGAATCCTTAATAAAGAACTTCTCTAGCTTACTAAAACCACGCATGGAGCCGCCCAAATCATTGGTCATAAACAAACTATAGTCCTTCGCTAAAGCCATAACATCCATGGGTTTCACTAAAAGATCCATGGCTTCCTTGTCATCATTAGTGCTATGGTAATCCAGAGCACTAATCACATTATCTTTTAAGACCCCTTCAACGACTTCACCCTTACCATTCTTAATGATAATCTCAGGTTTATTAATAAATCCCGCCAACTCATATACATTAATTTTAGGTACCTTATCGGACTTAATCCCAATATATCCATCTAAGTTCTCTACCTTAGATTTATGAACATCGCCAACCATCTTACCATTAACTTCAATCACAAAATTAGAAGGCACCTTTATCACATACGAATAGATACCCTTCTCACTCAGAAACTTAATCTCTTTGGTAGAGAGGATATTAAAACTCAAAATTCCCAACCGCGTAACCTTCTTACCCTCTTCAAGTGTAATATCCATAATATCCATACCATCGGCACTTATTCTATAGTGACCCGATTCTTTTTCTTTAATCGTAAGTTGCGAATTATCAACCAAAGCACTAAGAGCAGCCTTAATATCCTTAGACGACTCAAACTCACTTAATTCAAAACCAGTATCCCCCAAGGACTTATTGGTTCTTAACTCATGCTTAATAAAAGTATGTACTTGATTCTTCTCATACATCTTCAAACTCTTCACAACATGTAAAGAGAATAAGATTCCAAGTACTAATAGAATAGCAGTATACAATAATAAATATTTTCTAAATGTATTTAATTTTTTCATAATAACTACTCCACCACAAACGCATTGGGCAAACGCCAAGATGAGTTACTATAATACATCGTAACACTCGTCATTTCATAATTACCCTTATAGTACATCGAGGAGGAACTACCTCCATCTAAATTAGCCGCATTTACAGCACCATAGTCCATCATAATATCAATTAAGTCCGATGCTGTAGCACCCAAATGCCCCGCCGATCCACGACCATCCGTAACCAACAACAAAATAGAGCCATCTTTACGTTGGCCAATAGCCGTCCGCGGATTGGCACCACTACCACGCCCCTGCATTTCTCTGCGCTCACCATTCACAACAAGCTTCACAAAGTGATTATTCTTATCACTACTTTCCTCCTGGAACGTAACCGCATCTCTAATGCCTTCATCCTCAACTAACTTCTTAACATCCTTCTCACTCATGCCCTCTAAGCTAATTACACGAAGAATATTATCATTGTCCAAACCAATAAGATATAAGCCTCTTAAGTTTGGCTTATTAAATAAAATCTTACCCTTTGAAACAACCAAACCAACCGGATACCCCCCTTTATTATGAGCCGATTGATATAAACCACCATTAACACCCGCTATAGAATTATCCATGGCCACTAACTCATGCAACTCTTTACCATACTCACCCCAAGGATACGTAGTCGCTAAAGAGACACGCGATGGATCGTTAACGATCAACATCTTCGCCAAAAACGTTCTACCTTCAATCTGAACTAACTCTATCTTACTTTTATTATTTTTATCCACATCAATAAGGTCCAAATCCTCTTCGACATCAATATCAACCATTGAATTACTATCAACAATCTTCTGAATCTCACCATCCGATAAAAACAAAGACGGCACAAACTTCATATTACCGGTTTCAAGCATCGTGGTCACAAATAATTCACGCGCAGAGACGGAAATATCTGAAAACAAGAGCCCAATCGACAATACCAATGTCAAAGCTACTACTGTGATAGTTATTAGAACGACCCCCAACGTCCTAACTAAATATCTCACCCATATGTTTTTCTTCATAAGAACTCCTTATTTATATATAGTTAAAGGGTATCATTTTAGGCCCCCTTAGGCAACGCAAATCACAGCATTACTTCCTAATAAACCCCATAAATAATACATTTTACGCATATCTACAAATATTTCTAAAAGCAATAGCTATTTTTCACAAGTCAAAAAAGAACTACCCTCATTTAATAAACCCCTTCACTAACAATGGGTTAAACTAAAATTGGATAGTTCATATTAAAATAATTAACTCTAAGTGTACTATAAACAATTAATTTCACGGAATATATACTAAACGACCAGCAATGGTTTCCCTAATATTAGGATGTACC
>CAYWUU010000048.1:0-7830 GCA_964461405.1 uncultured Erysipelothrix sp. | reverse complement strand
GCGGTTTTTGATTTCTTTAGTAAAATGGGCGTAAGTAAAATGATCATGAAACTGGGACCGAAAGGTTCCTATGTATTTGATGAAGGTATTAGAACGGTTGTGCCCGGGTTTGTGGTCGAAAAAGTAGTTGATACAGTCGGGGCTGGAGATGGCTTTGCGGCAGGTGTTCTATCCAGTATCTTAGAGAACGAATCGCTAACTCAAGCGGCTCTACGGGGTAATGCGATGGGAGCTATCCAGGTCATGCACTGGAGTGACAATCAGGGATTGCCCAATCGTGATACCTTAATGGATTTTATGGAACATACTGAAAAGGAGACTGTATAATGAATAAAAGTTTTGAACTAATAGAAGGTGTTGTCATTCCTACAATAGGATATGGTACCTTTAAGATTGACAATGCTACGGTTGAGAAACTTGTAATTGATGCCCTTGATGCCGGTTACGATCACATTGATACTGCCACGGCTTATGGCAATGAATTGGGTATTGGTTATGGATTGGAACAAGTAGATAAAAAAAGGGAGTCTTTATTCATTACAACTAAGATTGCGAATGAAGATCAAGGGTATAATGAGACACTTAGAGCTGTAGAGCGATCGTTGGCTTCCTTGAATGTTGATTATCTCGACTTGGTCTTAATTCACTGGCCTAATATTAAAAGTGCGCAAACTTGGGCGGCACTTGAAAGCATGGTTGAGAATGGTAAGATTAGAGCTATTGGGGTTTCTAATTTCCATCAACACCATTTGGATAAATTACTTGAAACAGCGAAGATAAAACCGGTCATCAATCAAATTGAACGCCATCCCTACAATACGCAAACAGAATTAGAGCACTATTGTAAGGAGTTAGGCATCATGGTACAAGCTTGGTCACCCTTGGCCAAAGGTGCGGTATTTAGTGATATACTATTAGATGAATTAGCTAAAAAGTATAATAAGACGATCGCTCAGATCGTGATGCGTTGGCATATTCAAAGTGGTTGGTTGGCTGTTGTGAAGGCTTCAACTAAAGAGCGGATGCGCAATAATTTAGAGGTTTACGATTTTGAACTTAGTCAGGACGATATGGATAAAATCAGTAGTTTAGATACAGGACTTCGTACGGGATCTAACCCCGATAATTTTGAATTTTAAGTAAAGAGGTAAACATGGACACTTATAGACAACTTACTTTAAAAAATAAGAATATACTCGATGATATTGAGCGTAACGTAGAATTGGCTCGTGTTGGTATCAATAAAATTGAACACAACGTTAAGGGGAAGCAAATAACTCGTAAATGGGTTATGGTCTTTTTGTTGTTTGGAGCATGGACTCTTTTCCAACTTGTATTAACGCAGTATAAGAATGATTTTTTAGTGGTTATCACTGTATTTTCAATCATCTTCGGAGTTGTTTACTATGTTTATAAACCCCTAATAGCGAAGCTAAGAATAAATGGCTATCGGCAGTTGGTGCATGATTTAACCCCTGAATTTGAAGGGGTTGTATCGGCTATGCGTACGCAAATTACGGATCTTGCGCGTGAAAACCTTGCGTTTGAATCTATCTATAGTACTAACGAGGATCGTATTGATCTTAATCAGGATTTTGCGGATGCTGATTTAGCACAGAAGCAAGTGTATGTTTATATTGTTAAGGCTTTAGATGTGGATGCTGATATTGCCTTAGCAGCCGCTAAATTTACGATGCATGTATTAACGAAAACGCCGTTTCATGAACTCTAAGACAATTTAGGGCTTGGGTTTCTTTGTATAAATATAACTTTGAGTTTACTTTGGTAGTAAACTCTTTTTTATGTTTTCTTTGCACGAAAAAAACAGACGGAGTCTGTTAGTTTCGTAATATTTTTTCTAATTTCTTTCCCTTTGCTAATTCATCCACCAACTTATCAATATAGCGGATTTTTTGAGTTATAGGATCTTCAATGTTTTCAACCCTCATCCCACAAATTACGCCTGTAATAAGGTGAGCATTTTGATTAAATGCTGGGGCTGTTTCAACTAAGTCCTCAAAGGTTATATCGGATGCCACTAAATCCTTTAATTCAGCCGTAGTATAGCCTGTTAACCATGTAATAACACGATCCAGTTCATCCTGTGTTCTACCTTTTTTAGTAATCTTTGTTAGGTATAATGGATAAACATCTTTGAGGGTTAGGGTATAGAGTTTTGGTTTATTCATGATATCACTTCCTTGTATTTATAGTATCATAAACATTAGGGGGATTAGGAAATTATACTCATTGAATCTAGGGGAAAGTGTTGCTAAATTGATGAAGATGTTTTATAATCTTCTTAATGCGAATGATTCGCAATTAGGGGTAAAAATGAGAAAAATTAAGATTGCTTTATTAATGCTGTTATTATTAGTTGGATGTTCCGCTCATGATGCAAAAGAGGGTATACATGTTGTGGTGAGTTTTGGGGTACTTGAAGAAGTTGTTAATGAAGTTGGTGGCGATAAGGTTCAGGTCACTAATATTGTTGGCGATGGGGATGCTCATTCTTGGGAGCCGACGCCTAAGGATAGTGTTCTATTAAATAATGCGGATTTGATTGTAATTGTGGGTGCTGGATTTGAACATTGGTTTGAAAGTATCTCTAATACTATTGATGTGAGTAAGGTAGTTGATACTTCGAGTAAGATAGATTTAATTCGTGTTAAGGGTACGGTGGATCCGCATATTTGGATGGACCCTTTGAATGTTATCAAACAAGCCAAGGTTGTTGTGGATGCCTTGATGGCACTTGATGGTGAGAATGGGGATTATTATCTTGCGAATTATGAACGGTATGCTAAAACCTTATTAAATGTGGATGAGGCGTACCGTGGGAGTAATCTTCGGGGTACTATTGTAAGTTCGCATGCATCCTTTGGTTACCTTGCTAGGGCGTATGGATTAGAAGTGCTATCCGTTGAGGGTCTTGTGCCATCTGATGAGCCCTCCATTGCTTCAATAACAAAGGCTCTTGAAGCTATTAAAGCAAAGGGAGTAAAGCATATTTTCTATGATAATGAGGATGATAGTAAAGTAGCAACTATGATAGCTAAGGAAGTTGGCATTGAGGCTCTATGGTTATCGCCTCTTGAAATCATGGAACGTGATTATGTGAGTATAATGATGGATAACTTAAAAATATTAGAAGAGGCGTTGGGTCAATGAGTTTATTAAAGGTTGAAAATGTTAATTTCTTTTACGAAGATTATAAAGTCTTAGATGATATTAGTTTTAGTATGAATCGTGGTGACTTTGTGGCGTTATTGGGTGTTAATGGTGTAGGTAAAAGTACGTTATTGAAGTTGCTATTGGGTGAGTTGAAACCTAAGAGTGGTACGATTATGTGGACTGAAAGTTTTAGGGCTTTTAGTTATGTTTCTCAGGATGTAATGGGTGTTGGCTTTATGGCTAGTGTCATGGAAGTGGTTCAGTCTAATTTATATAGTTCTAAGAAGCTATTTAGTTTTTATTCTAAAGAGGATAAAGACTTGGTATTGAAAGCTTTGAAGTTGGTTAATATGGAAGGATATGAGAACCATCTGATGTCTAAATTGAGTGGCGGACAGCGTCAACGGGTTATGTTGGCGCGTGCCTTGGTAAACAGCCCAAAGGTATTGGTATTGGATGAACCAACCAGTGGTGTTGATCGTGCTACGAGTCTACAAATGCTTATGTTGATTAAGAATTTATGTGACTCTTCGGATTTAAGTGTTATCTTAGTAACCCATGATGTGGATGTAATTGGTGATTATGCGGATGTAATTTTACATCTGGAAGATGGAAAAGTAGGTAGGGTCGATGTTACAGTATGATTTTATGAGACGGGCGTTATGGGTTGGATTTCTCTTGGCATTGATTCTTCCAATGATTGGTATTCAAGTGGTTGTTAAGCGGTTGTCTTTAATGGGTGATGCCATCTCGCATTCTGCGTTAGCAGGGGTCGCAGCGGGATTGGTCTTGGGGTTAAACCCAACGTTTACGACCCTGGTGGCTACTGTAATTGCCGCTTTAGCCATTGAGTTTGTTCGTAAAAAGGTTCCGGATTATGCAGAACTGGCGTTAGCCATTATACTATCGACTTCTCTTGGACTGGCTGGTTTACTCACGTCTTTTGTTAAAGGAAGTGTAAGTCTTGAGTCGTTTTTATTTGGGAGTATTGTGGCCATTAGTGATGGGGAACTCTTAAGCGTTTTGATTGTGGGAGTTTTGGTATTTGTTATCTCAGTGGCTTTGTATAAAGAACTGTTTAATGTAGCTTTTGATAGCCGTAGTGCTGCGTTACAAGGGATTTGGGTTGATGGTATTAATGTGCTATTTACCATCATGAGTGCCATTACGATCGCTATTGCATCGCGTACAATTGGTGCTTTGATTGTATCATCTATTATGATTGTTCCTATAGCGACCGCCATGCAGTTTTCAAAAAGCTATAAATCGGTTATGTTAAATGGAGTTGTCTTGTCTGTTATATATGTCATGGTGGGTTTAGTGTTATCGTTTTACTTAGGACTAAAGCCCGGTGCGACCATTGTTTTATTAGCCAGTCTTGGATTTGTGGTGATACTTTTAGTGAAACGTATCAAAACGAAAGTGGGTGTCTAAATGTGGGCTAAGGATATTAAGAAAACTAAATCTCGTCTAGCCATAATGGGTGTTCTTGAAAAGAGTACATATCCTATGAGTGCTCAAAAGATATTTGAAACCTTAAATGGAGAGGTATGGTTATCAACCATCTATCGTACGTTGGAAGTGTTTGAAAAGCATGATATGGTGAATCGTATTGTGCTTTCGAATAAAGAAAAGGCAATGTACGAACTTGCGGGTGTGCATCACCGCCACTTCGCTCATTGCTTAATGTGCCATAAAATTATTGAGATTCAAAACTGTCCTATGTCGGTTTTTAAACCAAAGATTCAAGATGAAGGATTTCAAATACTGGGTCATAATCTTGAGGTAACCGGCTACTGCTCACAGTGTGCTCACTAAAATAGGTCAATTTCTTCTTGCGATAAGTCTCTGAAATAACCTGGTTCTAATGTATCGTCAAGGGCTAACTTACCAATTTTAATGCGTTTAAGATAGGTTACTTCATTATGGCAGTAGTGCATCATGCGCTTAACTTGATGGTATTTTCCTTCGGCTATGGATAAGATAATTGTGTTATCATTGATCACTGTAATATAGGCGGGTTTAAGGGGTTTCTCATCCAGAGTGATCCCTTTATTTAATGGATCCACAAAGGCAAGGTCGAAGCTTTCGGCTAACTTTACATAATAGTCTTTATAGATTTCCTTTTTCCCATGGGCAATCTTATGGGAAAATTGACCGTCGTTTGTGATTAATAAGAGTCCTTCGGTATCCACATCTAAGCGTCCCACAAAAATTAAATCTTCGCGGTAAAAATCCAGGAGTTCAAGGACTGAAGGGTAAAGGTTTGGGGTATGGGTACATTCATAGCCTTGAGGCTTGTTCATCATAATATAGATGTCTTCTTGATAGAAGATGGCTTGGTCATCTACATAGATAATATCAGTTTCTGGATTGATAATCGTACTGGGATCGCTTAAGAGCGTTTCGTTTTGTCTAACGCGTTTTTGTTTAAGGAGTTGGCGTACAGTTTTTCGTGTACCAAAGTTATTGTGAGCTAAAAATTTATCAATTCTCATAAGGCACCTCATTTTCTTTCTCTATTATAGCAAACTTAGGGGATTATGGTAAAATATAACTATGGAAATTATATTAATATGGGTGGGATTAAACGCCGTGTCATTTTTATTAATGGCCTATGATAAGTATCAAGCCATACGAAGAAAATGGCGCATATCAGAGTATACGTTTTTTGTGTTATCTTGTTTAGGAGGCTGGATGGGCATTTTTATGGCTATGCGGTTTATTTTTCATAAGAATAAGAAGCCGAGTTTCTTATATAAAGTGTTAATGGGAGTTGTTGTCTCTCTTTTTGGGTTTGCGGTACTTTTAAAAATGTTAAAGAGTGGGAATATATAGTTTAATGTGGCATAGTACCGGTACTTTATATATGATAGATAAGAAACGAAACTAGGTAATTATGAGACGGAAAACAACGATAACAGTTTAATTAATGGTTTTCGTTGCGATAGGCTAAAACTTTTGGGGAAACCCTATAGCTTATTTATATGGAACAGATAGTGATGCTTTCTCTATATCGCTAGTCGCTATATCAGCTGGCTTGATGGGGTTTGTAGTATACTATAGTTATAATTTCTTACTTATGACTATGGGATCTGGATCCATGGCAATGTTAAGTGCCTTATTGATGGCTGTTGCTGAGGGTGTTGTTCCATACCTTGTGTGTCTTATTGTCTTAAAAGTAGAAGAAGTTAAAGTATTGATAGTAATGGTTATAGACCGAAAGAAGAGCGTTTAGGAGGAATAAGATGAACCAGTTACAAAAAGCAGATTACGATGTACTGAAGTATTTTGATGCGTTTTGTCGAAAGGAAGGCATTGAGTATTTTCTGTTTGCGGGTACGTTATTAGGGGCTGTGCGTCATGGGGGCTTTATACCTTGGGATGATGATATTGATATTGCGATGAAACGCAGTGAGTTTGAGAAGTTTGAAACTTTATTTATGAAGAGTGATTATCAAAAGGATGGCTATACATATCAGTCGCGTAAGGTTCACTTCTATCAGGTTCATGATGGCGCGAAGGTAAGAAGTAATGCTTTAAATATCACAGAAAGAATGCCTTCAACGCAAAAGGGAAACTTTGGACCTTGGTTGGATATTTTTCCTTACGATAATATTCCTGATGATCCTGTGGAACGTAAAGAGTTATTCAAGAGGTTGACCTTTTATAATAAGTGGCTTAAGAAGTTTTTGATGATTCAAATTGAGCCTACTGATAAGGGCGTTAGGCGTTTGGTAAAGGGCCTGGTTCAGTGGTTTAATGAGACATTTTATCTGATTAATCCTTTCATCCCTTATTTGCTCAAGAAACGCCTGGAGTGGACTACTAAGTATAATGAACAAGCAACAACACATGCCGCAGATAGTACGTTTCTTTATTATCGAACGTATGAGGCCTATGAGGCGAGTTTTATGTCTCATGAGGAGATGTCTGATTTAGTCGATATGAAGTTTGAAAATAGTATGTTTAGGGCGCAAAGAGACTATGATACGATCTTGACGCGTTATTACGGTGATTATATGACAATTCCAGATGAAGCGGATCGTAAAGTACATAAAATAGAGGAGGTCTAATATGGACGTTAAATTTAAAGGTAGTGTTACCGTGACTCATGGTGATACCATTGAGGTTGATGCAACACAGGGATATCATGGCGAGGTATTTGTGAATGTTGGGGGGGCAAACTTACTTAATTTTTGGAATGATGAAGTGAGTATTGATTATTTTAAGCCCGGGATGATGGTTGAGTTTAATACCAATGGAATTATGGCTTTGTCACTTCCACCAAGAGTGAGTGCTTTGGAGTTTAAAGAAGTTCGTAATCTAATGCTTTTGGTTATCAAGGTTGAAGATTCAAATGTCGCCCGGATTGTCGATGAATCGTCAGTTTATAATAATCATGAAGTGATCGTGAATAGTGATGAGGGTGTTGTCCTTGAAGTGGGTAGGATGTATGTGGTGGCTTATAATGGTATTATGACGCGCTCCATTCCTCCGCATATTTATATTGAAGATTATAAGGAAGTTATAGAGTAAAAAGAAAGATGACGGCTGGCGTCATCTTTCTTTTATTATAGAGCATCAAGGGCCTTAAAGGCTGCATCATAATTGGGTTGCGTTGCTATATCAGCAACTAACTCTTGATAAACTAAG
>CAYWUU010000047.1:0-8069 GCA_964461405.1 uncultured Erysipelothrix sp. | reverse complement strand
ATTGATTATAGGACTCAGCATGGTTTGTTTCAAAGTATTGATGAGATTAAGAATGTGAAGGGCATTGGTCCGAAAGTATTTGAGAAACTAAAGGACGACTTATGTATCTAGTTTGGGGTCTTTTTCTAATGTCTTTAGTATCTAATCGGTGGATGCAGTTAATAATTTTCGTTCTTTTTTCTTGGCGTTTATTTAATAATAGAAAATTAATCCTATGGTGGCTTGTTTCGCTTGTTTTTTTCTATATAGGTTTTTTTGGGTGGCCCTTAGTCGGTAATAAATTTGTAGTTGAGTCGATACGTCCTTATCGTGTGAGTCTTAGGCAGGGTTTCAATACGGTAGATATAATAGGTGAACATAGTTTTGAAGTGGGTAATATCGTTGCGGTTACAGGGAAACTTGAGCGTGAGCAACAAAGTGATTATCAGAAGATTAGGCACTATAAGGGTCATGTTAAGGTTGATGGTGTGCATTTGGTTAAGAGTAAGACACTACGAGCGTTATTTACCCAGCGTATTAGTTCGTATGACTATGTGCTTAATTACTTTAGTCATGATAGTAATACCTTGTTCTCGTATTTGTCTTTGCAACTGTCGGGATTTTTATTAGTTGTTGATTTAATTTATAGCTTTTTCTTAGGTAATAAGGGATTGCGTAGTTTTAGAGTCGCTATCATTGTATTATATGGTGTTTTTTTTGGTTGGGTGTTTGCGGTTATTCGGATTTTATTGCGTGAGTTTGTAGATCGTAAGGTTCAAATGATTATACTTTTGATGCTCTATCCCAGTTGTGCTAGTTATCCTGGATTTTACTTAGTCTATGGTGCGTTTTTGATGAAGCACCTTCATCATCGTTTTAGTGGGCTGGATGAGTTTTTCGTGCGTATGTTTATGTTGTGGCATCTTTTGGGTAAAATTAATGCGATTGAAGTTTTACTATATCCTGTGATTAAGGGTTTGGCTGGTGTTATAAGTATCTTAACCTTTTGTCATCTTACTTTTATGAGTGAGTTCATTCTATCTGTTTTGCATTCTTTGGATATGAGTCGTTTCTTAATTGTGGGGGCACCGCCGTTAATACTTTTGTTCTTGTTTTTTATTTTTGACAAGAAGCAAATGTGGATGGTCCTGTGCTTGGTTGCCATCGCGTTGAATTATTTTCCAATTATGAGTGTGAGTATGCTTAATGTATATCAGGGTGATGCTACGTTAATTCAGTTTCCATTTGGGGCCTATACAATTTTAATAGATACGGGGAAAGCTAGTGCCTATAGTAGTCTTAAGAAGAATTTGCATAAGAAGGGTGTTAAGAGAATTGATGTTCTTATTATTACACATGATGATCATGACCATATGGGATCGTTGGATAGGGTCGTTAAAGATTTTGGGGTTTTAGAAGTTGTGGTTGATAAAGGAATCGATGTAATGGGAATGGTTAATATTAGAACTAAAACGTATGACAATGATAATGATAATAGTTTGGTCTATTATATGAATGTTTTGAACACATCTTTTTTATTTATGGGTGATGTGAGTCATGTTGTAGAGCGTGATTTAATCGGGTTGTATCCGCATTTAGTAGTGGATGTTCTTAAATTGGGGCATCATGGGTCTAAGACTAGTACGTCGGATGCGTTTCTTAAGTCGTTACGACCTGAGTTGGGCTTAATTAGTAGTGATCCTCGCTCTTATGGTCATCCTGCGCCTGAAGTAATGGCAACGTTGCAAAACCATCGCATCGTGAGCATTCAAACTGGGGTCGAGGGTACCACGAGTTTATATTTATTGCCTTTTTTTGATATTGTTGTGTCAGAGTTCGGTGGATTTGGTATAATGAAAAAAAGGATGATGAGATGATACATGTAATTTATGGGGATAATAGATTTCTTGGACTTGAGAAAGTAGAAGAGATTATGGGTGGATTTGAGGATTTTGAGCGCTCTGATTTTATGAGTTCGCACGCTGATTTTGATTTTGGGCGTGTTTTTGAAGCAGCTTCTACGGTTTCGATGTTTCATGAGTTTCGTTTAATTTTGGTACATATTGAAACTGAGAAGGATATAAATAAGGTGGATGTCTCCTTATTAGAATCCATTCTTAAACTCCCTAAGGTAGTTGTTATCTTATGGTTGCCTAAGAAACTTGAGAAGAAGCATGTGTTGAGTAAAGTTTTGGGTAAAGGGGTGCAGGAGCATCTTTTGGTTAAGGAGAAGGAAGCACAGGGGAGTTTGATTAAGCGTTTGGATGCTTTAATTAGCGATCGTAAACTGGGTATATCATCAGAAGCGAAGCGTCTTCTTATTAGTAATTTGGGTGATGATTATATGCGACTTGAAACGGAAGTGGATAAGCTTTCGCTTTTAGGTAAGCGCATTGAGGTAGCAGATGTTGAAGCCCTTATTTCCTTGGATATTACTAAGGATGTGTTTGCATTGGGCAATGCTTTAATTGCTCGGGATGCTCAGTTGGCTTTTAAGATTTATCATGATTTATTGATGCAAAAGCAGGAGCCCTTGTCTCTTTTGCCATTAATAGCATCTTCGTTGCGTAGTATTTATCAAGTTGAGACATTGAAGGGCCTTGGTTTCTCGGATGAGGCGGTGTGTTCGCAGTTGCGTATGTCAAGTGGGCAGCTGTGGTATATTAAGAAGAATCAAGTGGGAAGAGTGTCTAATGTTATTGAGTTGCTTAATACTTTGGCTTCTATTGATCAGGGTGTTAAGTTGGGGGAAATGGATGCCTATATTGCATTTGAGGTGTTTATGATTGCGTTAATGGCATAAGAAAACGCTCCGGAAGGAGCGTTTTAGCTTTCTAATGCATTATATTTCTTTTGTGCCGCTGACTTGTGTCTGCTAACATAGTTTTTGGTGTGTACACCTTGCGATACGGAACGGTCTAATAGACGAGTAGATACAATTAGAAGTTCATGAGCTTTTTCTTTTTCATTAGCTTCAATTGCAGTATAGAAATGCTTGAGTGCTGTTTTCAATGAGTTCTTATGTTTCTTATTGTTGCTTCTCTTGTCAACGTCCTTGCGCACTTGTTTGTTTCTTGACTTAATATTTGCCATAACTAGCCTCCTTGTTAATATATCATAGCAAATGTAAGCGCTATATTCAATCTCGTGAGACTTTAATCACTCGGATATCCATAATCGTATAAACCTATGCTATAATTAGGGACGGGAAGTGATATAGATGCGTGTTGTTTTTATGGGTACTACTGAGTTCTCTTGTGTAGTCTTGAATCAGTTATTATTGGACGGGTATAATGTTGTGGGTGTTGTTACGCAACCAGATCGTCCCTTTGGGCGTAAGCGTGTTTTAAAGGCGAGTGCTGTTAAGGAGATGGCGTTGGCGCATCATATAGAAGTCGTCCAGCCTGTTAATATTAGAAAAGAAAAGGATTTGGTTTTAAATCTTAAACCGGATCTGATCGTTACGTGTGCGTATGGGCAGATTGTTCCCAAGGCGATTCTTGATTATCCGAAGTTTAAGAGTTTGAATGTTCATGCTTCTTTATTGCCGAAGTATCGCGGGGGTGCTCCGATTCATAAGTCAATTATAAATGGCGATACTGAGACCGGTGTTACCTTAATGTTGATGGATGTCGGAATGGACTCTGGGGATATGATTGCGAAGCGTAGTGTTGATATTGCGTTTGAAGATTCGTTTGGTGATGTTGAGGCTAAGTTAATGGAAGTGTCAAAGGATTTAGTTCATGCGGATCTTCCTAAGTATTTGGATAAGACTTTGGTTCCTATTAAGCAAGATGATGCTGAGGTTACGCATGCGTATGCTATTACGCGTGATGAGGAGTTTATTTCGTTTAAGAAAGCGGGTTTAAGTGTTTATAATCATATTCGAGGTTTGGTGCCTTGGCCCGTTGGATATGGGGTCTTAGAGGATATGAATATTAAATTACATGGGGCTGTATTTGTTGAGAAAGATCATGACTATGAGTTTGGTTTGGTGTTGGATGTAAATCATGATGGCGTTGTGGTTGCTGTTGATGGGGGTTATATTACATTAACGAAGGTACAACCCTCAGGTAAGCCGGTGCTTAATATGATTGATGTAGTTAATGGTTATGGTCAACTTTGGAAAGGTAAAGTGTTCTTATGAGTAAGGAAACTAAGCGTGTGCAAAATATTGTGTTGATTGCACTGTATACTGCTTTAGTCACTAGTATTACTGTTTTTACAGTTATACCCTTTGGTGTGGGTGGTTACTTTAATCTCGGGGATGTTGCGGTGATGTTAATTGCGGCCATTACACCACTTAGGCATGCTATCTTTGCGGCCTCAATGGGAAGTATGTTGGCGGACATCTTGAGTGGGTTTGCTCAGTATGCTGTCTTTACGGCCTTAATAAAGGGTTTTATGGCGTATGTGGTTTATAAGTTATTAAGAAGATTAAAGGGTAATTGGGTTAGTTTAGCCTTTGTGGCTGGATCGCTTATTATGTTGGTATTATATGGAGGCGTTGATGCGTTTCTTTTGGGTGGCTACCCTAGTTTTATAGCATCAATTTCTGTTAATGCAACACAGGCCGTTATGGGATGTATTGTGTCCATGGGTTTATATCCGCTGACACTTAAGTTAAGGGAATTTTTAAAGGGATGATATTATGAAACAAAAGAATATACGTAATTTTTCTATTATAGCGCATATTGACCATGGTAAGTCGACCTTGGCGGATCGTATTTTGGAGTATACTAATACGGTGAGTCAAAGGGATATGCAATCGCAGTTATTGGACTCTTTGGAATTAGAGCGCGAGCGTGGAATTACCATCAAATTGAATGCAGTTCAGTTGAAGTATACTCATACAGATGGCGAGGAGTATATTTTCCATCTTATCGATACTCCTGGTCACGTTGACTTTACTTATGAGGTATCGCGATCGTTAGCGGCCTGTGAAGGTGCTATTTTAGTCGTGGATGCAACGCAAGGTATTCAAGCTCAGACGTTGGCCAATGCCTATTTGGCCATTGATAACGATCTTGATATTATGGTCGTAATTAATAAAATTGATTTGCCTTCAGCTGATCCAGATCGTGTTAAAAAAGAGATTGAGGATGTTTTGGGGATTGATGCTTCCAATGCGCCTTTAATTAGTGCTAAGACGGGTCTTAATATTGATCAAGTCATGAAGGGCATTGTCGAGCAATTGCCGCCACCTAGTGGTGATGTTGATGCGCCTCTATCGGCTTTAGTTTTCGATTCTATTTATGATTCATATCGTGGTGTTATTGCCTACGTAAGAATTAAAGAGGGTAGTGTTAAAGTTGGCGATAAGATTCGCTTTATGGCTAGTGGGGCTGAGGCTGAAGTTATTGAGTTGGGAATTAGAGATCCTAAAGAAGTCAAAACTAAGAGTTTATCAGCGGGTGAAGTAGGATGGATCAGTGGAAATATTAAATCAATTGATGAAGTTGGAGTTGGGGATACTATCACTTTAGTTAATAATCCAACGGATAAACCTTTATCAGGGTATCGTAAGCTGAATCCAATGGTTTATTGTGGTTTATATCCTACCGATAATAAACGCTTCACGGACCTTAGAGAGGCCTTGGAGAAGATGGCATTAAACGATTCTTCCCTTGTTTTTGAACCTGAAACATCGCAGGCGTTAGGATTTGGATTTAGAACGGGTTTCTTGGGGCTTTTACATATGGATGTTATCCAGGAACGTTTAGAACGTGAGTTTGATTTGGATTTAATCGCAACCTCTCCATCGGTCGTTTTTCATGTCCATAAGACAGATGGGACCATATTAAATGTGGATAATCCCGCGAAGATGCCAGAACCTAATTATATTGAATATATTGAAGAACCCTATGTTGAGGCCAATATTTTAGTGCCCACTGACTATGTGGGTCCAGTTATGGACTTATGTCAATCTAAGCGTGGTATCTATAAGGACTTGCAGGTTATTGATGATACGCGCATGAATGTCGTCTATGAGTTACCCTTAGTAGAAATTGTATTTGATTTCTTTGATAAGTTAAAGTCGGCAACGCGTGGTTATGCGTCCTTAGACTATGAGTTTAAAGAATATAAGACTTCGAAACTTGTTAAGATGGATATTTTATTAAATGGGGACATAGTGGATGCGCTATCCATTATTGTGCACCGTGATTTTGCGTTTAATCGTGGGAATGCGATTACGCGTAAACTCAAAGATATTATCCCAAGGCAGCAATTTGAGGTGCCTATTCAAGCAGCTATCAACAATAAAGTTATCTCAAGAACTAATATTAAAGCAGTACGTAAAAACGTTATTGCGAAGTGTTATGGTGGGGATATCTCTCGTAAGAAGAAACTACTTGAAAAGCAAAAAGAAGGTAAGAAACGGATGAAGGCTGTTGGTAGTGTTGAAATTCCACAGGAAGCCTTTATGGTTGTTCTGTCGGTTGATGATGAATAATATATTTTCAATCATCCAAGAAATGCGTATACACTTTGGTTGGGAAAAGACAGATACTAAAGCATTTTTAGTTGACGCTGTAGTTGAAGAGGCGCATGAGTTAAAAGAAAGTCTTGAAATAAGTGAGGCTGCTTTTAGAAGTGAGTTAGCGGATGTTCTTATGTATGCTCTTACGCTTTGTATGGATGAAAACATTGATGTAGAAAGTCTCATTAAAGAAAAGGCTTTAGAGGTTATGTCTCGTGAGTACTAAGTCCCTTTATGTTCATATTCCTTTTTGTGATCACATATGTGGTTACTGTGATTTTACGCGCTTTATGTATGCGAAAGGTATATCTGATTCCTATTTGATGCGCCTCATATCGCAGATAAATGAGTTACCAAAGGGTTTGAAAACTATATATGTAGGTGGGGGAACACCCACAGCACTTCAACCTGAACAACTTGAAGCGTTGCTTCAAAGCCTTAAACCAAAATTAGGGAATGATTATGAGTTTACGTTTGAAGCAAATCCAGAGTCTTTAACTGAAGATAAGGTTAATATGTTAGTAAAATATGGTGTTAATAGATTGAGTCTTGGTTTACAAGCTACCCAAGATATGCTTTTGGCTCGAATTGGAAGACACCATAATTTTGAGGATGTGAAAAGGGCTATCGCCTTGATTAAGAAATGCGGTATTATTAACTTTTCCCTGGATCTTATGTATGGTTTACCATCCCAAACATTGGATATGTTTAAGGAATCCATAGCTGAAGTTATCAAACTTGAACCTAATCATGTTTCAATCTATGCCCTAATACTGGAACCTCATTCTTTGTTTGGTAAACAAAATATAAAACCTGTAACGATTGATGAAGAGACCGATATGTATTTATCGTGCATTGATTTGATGCAACAAGCGGGTTATGAACATTATGAAATATCTAATTTTGCGAAAGAAGGCTATCGCTCTAAACATAATCAAGTCTATTGGCGTTATGAGGACTTCTATGCGCTGGGACCTGGTGCAAGTATGAAGGTTAACCACCAAAGAAAAACATGGACCAGAGAGCTTCGTACTTATCTTAGAGAAGATGCCTTTGATGAAGTCATTGATTTAGAGGTTAAGGATGAAATGTTCGAGTTCATCATGATGGGATTGCGTATCAGAGAAGGAATCACATTTGAACGCTTCTATCAAAGATTTAACACCCCCATGTCATCTGTTTTTAAAGAAGCGATTCAAAAGGCGCGTCAAGAAGGATTGCTAGAGGTGACTGACTTGCGGATAAAAGCAACCGATACGGGATTTATTATGTTGGATGATATCTTACTACATTTCATGGACTAACTCGACGTGTGTCGAGTTTTTATATTATTTAAAGTAAGATTATAGTACTATAGTATAAGAGAAATTGAAAAGAGGATAATAAATGAATTATACAGTGTTGATGTATCATGAAATACGAAGAGGGGATGAGAAAGTTGGGGACAACCCCATTGATGTCAGTAATAAGTACCAAGATATTTTGCCAACGCCCCTTTATTGTGACTACGATGATTTTGTGAAGCAAATGGCTTATTTAGTGATGAAGGGTTATAACTTCATTACTTTACAGGAAGTAAGGGCGTATCACGAGGGTAAACTTGATTTAC
>CAYWUU010000046.1:0-8364 GCA_964461405.1 uncultured Erysipelothrix sp. | reverse complement strand
TTATGAGGAGGTTAATATGGAATCGTTGAAACGATGGGAAATGCTTGGAGAAAGCCAAGCTTGGGTAAAGGAAGCAATGAGAGAATTAAGTGAGAAAGAACGACATGATGCGTTCTATAAGACACTTGAATTTGGAACAGGGGGCATGCGTGGTATCTTAGGCGTAGGTCCCAATCGTATGAATTTGTATACGGTTGCTAAAACCAATATGGGATTTGGTAAGTACTTACGGGAGACTTTTTCTGATGTTGAAAATCCTAAAGTAGCCATAGCCTATGATAATAGACATCAGTCTTTTGAGTTTGCGCAAATTAGCGGTCGCATTCTTTCGAACTTTGGGATTGCGTCCTATATCTTTAAAGATCCGCGTCCAACCCCTGAGTTATCGTTTGCGGTACGCGAGTTGGGTTGCATAGGGGGTATTGTGATCACAGCCAGTCATAATCCTAAGGAGTATAATGGGTATAAGGTTTATGATGAAACAGGGTGTCAGTTAGTCGACCATAAGATAGCGAAAGTTATTGAATATGTAAATGAAATTGAAGATGAGACTTCGGTTGATTTAAGTATTGGAGATAGCGCCTTGGTGCATGAACTGGATGAAGCCTTTGATCGTAAGTATTTAGATCGATTGAAGGATATCGTTATTAATAATGAAGAAAAGAAAGTTCGTATTGTTTTCTCCTCGCAACATGGTACTTCATATCCGTTAGTACCTAATGTATTAACGGAGTTGGGCTATGATGTTACGGTGGTAAAGGAACAAGAGGCGTACGATCCTAATTTCTCACATACCAAATCACCAAATCCTGAAGAGAAGGCCTCGTTTGAGTTGGCCTTGCGTTATGCGGATGAAGTGGACGCTCACTTAATTCTTGTTTGTGATCCCGATGCGGATAGAATGGGAATCGCACTGAGACATAAAGGTGTGTTTGAGTATTTGAGTGGTAATCAAGGGGGCGCTCTTTTACAGGAGTATATCTATAGTAATAAAGTCTTGGGTGATAACCCGATTATGTTTAATACCATTGTAACCTCTGATATTGGTGAGAAGATTGCGAGATCCTATGGCGTTGAAGTTGAAAAGACGTTAACTGGATTTAAGTATATTGGTGAGAAGATTGAGCAGAGTGTGGATAAGTCCTTTGTGTTTGGTTATGAAGAAAGCTATGGCTATCTGTTGGCTGATTTTGTGAGGGACAAAGATGCTTTACAAGCGTGTATAATGGTTGCTGAAATGACCAACCATTATCTGCTTCAAGATAAGACCTTAGTGGATGTCTTATATGAGTTATATGATAAACACGGTGCTTATGTGGATAGATTGGAATCCTTGAGTCTAGGGGGTCAAGAGGGACTAGAGCGTATTGGTCGTATTCTTGAGCACTTTAGAACTAAGGGATTAGAAGGCTTTGATGTGGTATTAACCCAAGATTACTTGGCTTCGTTGGATTCAAAGGGTAAAGCATTGGATTTTCCTAAATCAAATGTCCTTAAGTTTTTCTTAAGTGATGGATCGTGGGTTGCTATTCGACCCTCTGGAACTGAGCCTAAGTGTAAGTTTTATTTCTGTGTTAGAGATAATAGTATTGATGAGGCGGAAGAGAAGTATTTGCAGATTTCAAGTAAACTTAATACAATAATTAGTGGGATTAGTTAGTTATTGGAGGTTATTATGAAAAAGCGCCTGGATAGTTTTTTTAATCAATCAGATCGTGCGGTAAGAGCCATTTATAGAATGCTAAATCATTCGAAGCATCATCGTCGTATTTTGGCGCGTCTTTATAATGTTCATATTTATAAACGATATGGAATGCAAATTCATCCGCGTTGTGAAATTGGTCGAAACCTTTACTTACCCCATCCCCTTGGTATAGTGATTGGCAAGGGTGTGGTCGTGGGTGATGATGTGGAGATATTACACAATGTAACTCTTGGTATTAAAGATGGTAAGTTTCCTAAGATAGAATCCGGTGCAGTATTATATTCTGGCAGTGTTATTGTTGGGGGTATTGTGGTGGGATCGGGGGCGATAATTGCTCCTAATTCAGTAATTATTTCAGATGTTGAGCGGGAGTCTGTATATAGTGGGAACCCCGGGAAACGAATTGATAAGAAAGAAGGGGCATAGGGTATGCCTCTTTTATTATGAGATTGAAAAAAACATGATTTTGGGGTATATTTAATGCAGAGAAAGAGGGACAATATGAAAAACACTTTAGAGCAACAAGCAGTAAATACCATTCGGGTTTTAAGTGCCGATATGGTTCAGAAGGCAAACTCGGGTCACCCTGGTAAGCCTCTTGGTAGTGCACCGATGGCTTATACATTGTGGGCCAATCATTTAAGAATCAACCCAAATGATTCGAAATGGATTAATCGCGACCGTTTTATTCTATCGGCTGGACATGCATCGCCATTACTATATTCACTATTACATTTATTTGGTTATGATTTAACCATGGATGATCTTAAGCAATTTCGTCAGTTGAATTCTAGAACACCCGGCCATCCGGAGTATGGCGATACGGATGGTGTTGAAGCTACAACAGGACCACTGGGAGCTGGTTTATCTACTGCAGTGGGTATGGCGATGGCTCAGGAGCATTTAGCGGCGATATATAATAGAGAGAACTATCCGATATTTGATAACTTTACTTACGTGCTTTCGGGTGATGGTTGTATGATGGAAGGTATTACATCGGAAGCCTCTTCGTTGGCGGGTACTTTAAATCTGGGTCGTCTCATTGTTTTATATGATTCCAATAGTATTACCATTGAGGGTAGTACGGATTTGGCGTTCCATGAAAATGTTCGTAAGCGTTATGAAGCATATGGTTTTGAAACGTTTTTAGTTGAAGATGGTAATGATATGGAAAGTATCAATGAAGCCATTGCGAAAGCGAAGACTAATTTAGATCAACCTTCTTTTATTGAAGTTCGTACTAAGATTGGTGCTATGACTCCAATTGAAGGGTCCGCCTCTACCCATGGAGCTCCGTTGGGTGATGACAATATTTTGGCAATGAAAGAGCGAATTGGTTATCCAAATATGGATCCTTTCTATGTTGATGAAGCAGTTTATGATCATTTTAAAGCGATTGTTGAAGAGAAACGCGTAGAGTACGATGCTTGGGTGTCCATGTTTGAAGCCTATAAGGTTGCCTATCCTGAGTTGTATGCGCAATGGGTTGAGGATAATCGTGAGTTAACGTTGGATGAGTTTTTAAATGATGATGCCTATTGGCAGTTTGAGAATAAGGCTGTTGCGACGCGTTCGCTATCGGGTATGGTTATTAATCGTCTAAATAAGAAGTATAATAATTTATTTGGTGGAGCTGCTGACTTAGCGGGATCTACGATGACGCTTATGAACGGGGAAACTTCGTTTTCTTCTCAAAACTATGAAGGTAAGAACTTGCACTTTGGGGTTCGTGAGCATGCTATGGCAGCGATGGGAAATGGAATGGTTTTATACGGGGGGCTTAAACCGTATGTAGCAACTTTCTTTGTGTTTGCGGATTTCCTTAAACCAATGGCGCGATTGTCTGCCTTGATGGGGACGCCTTTAACGTATGTTTTAACGCATGATAGTATTGGTGTGGGTGAGGATGGTCCTACTCATGAACCTATTGAGCAATTGGCGATGCTACGTGCTATGCCTAATTACACGGTATTTAGACCGGCTGATGCCGTTGAAACAGCAGCGGGTTGGGCTTTGGCGATGACTTCTAAGAACACGCCTACAGGGCTTATATTGACGCGTCAGAATCTACCGCAATTAGAAAATAGTTCCACGGAAGCTCTTAAAGGTGGCTATATAGTGTTTGAGCCGGAGACGATAGATGCGATTCTTATTGCTACAGGATCTGAGGTTCATCTTGCTTTGGATGCGGCTAAGGCATTGAAAACAGAAAATATTGGCGTTCGTGTTGTGAGTATGCCATCTATTGAACTCTTTGAGAGTCAAACTCAGGAGTATAGAGATAGTATTTTACCTAAGGATATTCGCAGTCGTGTAGTAGTTGAAGCCGGCATTAGTGATACATGGGGTAAATATGTTGGTTTAGATGGAGCGTATGTTACAATGAATGGTTTTGGGGCTTCTGGTAAGGGTCCTGAGTTGTTTGAACACTTTGGTTTTACTGTGGAAAATGTTGTTTCTAAAGTTAAAGAAGTGTTATAAAGTTATTTTAATTGACAAATATAAAATAATGTATATACTTAAATTGAGCGTGTTACCCGTTTAATAAAACGGAGCAAGAGCCAAGATATTTTTTAGGATATCTTGGCTTTTTTATATCTTGGAAGGAGGAATCCATGATTGATTTAAAGAAAATTGCGACGGAAGGTCGCAATGAAAGAAGTATGCAACTTGACGTCATGTCGCCTCTTGAAATTGTCACTTTGATGAATCAAGAGGATGAATCTACGATAAAAGCAGTCAACTCACAGCTGGATAAGATTGCTGAAGTAGCATCATGGGCCACAAATTCTCTATATAATAATGGACGCATTATTTATATGGGTGCTGGAACAAGTGGCAGATTGGGTGTCTTGGATGCAGTAGAGTGTCCTCCAACATTTGGAGTGGATTACACTAAAGTCATTGGACTTATGGCAGGGGGAGAACAGGCCTTCGTGAAAGCTCAAGAAGGGGCTGAAGATAACCAAGCCATGGGTAAAGAGGATTTGGTGAATATCCAACTTACCAAAGATGACCTCGTTATAGGTATTGCGGCCAGTGGAAGAACGCCGTATGTAATTGGGGGTTTGAAGTATGCCTTAGAGATTGGATGTAAGAGTGCTACGATAGCTTGCACCGATAACTCTGAGATTGGTAAATACGCTGATATCGCTATTGAAGCAGTAACAGGCCCAGAAGTTTTAACTGGATCAACACGCTTAAAGGCTGGAACTGCTCAAAAAATGATATTGAATATGATATCTACAACTGCTATGGTTGGCTATGGTAAAGCGTATAATAACTTAATGGTTGATGTGAAGCAATCTAACGCTAAGCTAATTGTTCGGGGGCAAAATATTGTGATGGAAGCAACGGGAGTTGAACGTGATATCGCAATTGAAGCTTTAGACAAAGCACAGGGTCAGGTTAAGACGGCCATTGTTATGTTGATGTTTGATGTATCAAAAGAGGAAGCTGAATCCTTATTAAATTCAGCAAACGGTCATATCAAGAAAATTGATAAATAAAGGAGATATTTAAATGACTAATAAAGATATTGCAAGAAGTATCGTTGAATTAGTGGGTGGGGAAGATAATATCGCTTCTGCAGCACACTGTATGACACGTGTTCGTTTAAAAATTAAAGATGATAGTAAGTTAAAACTAGAAGACTTACGCGATGTTGAAGGTGTTATGGGCGTTGTTGAAAGTGACACTTTACAAATAGTGGTAGGTCCTGGTAAAGCTAAGAAAGTATACGATGAAGTAGTTGAAGGTTATAAGATTAACGCTAGTGGTGATGTGGAAAATTGGGAAGAAAATAAAGCGGCTTTAAAGGGATCTCAAAAAGAAACTCCAGTTAAGCAAGCTCTTAAAACAATTTCAAATATTTTTATTCCATTAATCCCTGCGGTGATTGCGGCTGGTTTATTTAATGGTTTCGCCAGTTTATTAACACAAATCCCAGGCTTTGATGTAACAGCTGGATTTGGATTCTATGTTCATCAAATCTTTTCATTAGCAGGGGCTTCATTCCTTGGTTACTTTGCAGTTTATACAGGTATTAATGCTGCGAAGGAATTTGGTGGTACACCTGCTCTTGGGGGTATGATTGGTGGTATGACAATTGGAGCTCAAATTGTTGCCATCTCAACGGCTCTTGGTCTTTATAATGTAGATGTTCCACTAAACTCAGTTCTTACAACTGGAAAAGGTGGTATCATCGGTGTTATTATTGGTGCATGGGTAATGAGTCAAATTGAACGTCGCATCCGTAAGGTTGTTCCAGATGTTCTTGACCTAGTTATTACACCATTTGTAACTATTTTACTATCAGGTGTATTACTAGTATTCGTAATTATGCCATTAGCTGGTTTTGCATCAGATGCATTAGTTTCAGCTTTAAGTGTTATTATTAATTCAAGCAATCAATTTGTTCGAATTCTATCGGGTTATGTATTGTCTGCCGTTTTCTTACCAATGGTATTACTAGGATTACACCATGGTCTTATTCCAATCTATGCTATTCAGTTGGAAACTATGGGTGGTGTTTCATTGTTCCCAGTATTGGCTATGGCAGGTGCCGGTCAAGTTGGTGCAGCGATTGCAATTTACTTAAAAGCTAAAAAAGTTAAGAATGAAAGAATGCAAAAAACGATTCTTGGTGCTCTTCCTGCTGGGTTCTTAGGCGTTGGGGAACCACTAATCTACGGTGTTACTTTACCATTAGGTAAGCCATTTATTACAGCGGGACTTGGAGCTGGATTTGGTGGAGCTTGGGTTATGTTAACAGGTGTAATGGCTAATGCTTGGGGTCCTTCTGGATTGGTTGCTTTACCATTAATGCAAACACCAACCATGATTGCTAACTTCTTCATTGGTTTAGTTATTGCCTATATTGCTGGTTTCATTATTACAATGTTGTTCATTAAGGACGATATTTTACGTTAAAATAAATAGTATTCATCTAACAAAGGGGGATGTACTTTGATTAAGAAAACAACAAAAGATTATACAATTAAGCACATTCTGAACAATAGTTCGATCATTGTAGATGGGTATCTAACGGAGAGAATTCTCATGGGTAAAGGTATCGGATTTGGTCGCAAGCCATCCGATAACCTACCTATGGGTACTGAATATGAGAAGTCTTATCAACTATTAGCGAAAGCCGGTGATTTTCATCGCATCATTAATGGTTACGATGAAGTAATTGTTGAGATGGTAATGGATACCATTCACCAGATCATGTCAAAAAATACAGGGGAGTTTACCATAAATGACCTTGTAACCATTGCGGACCACTTGGCTGCGATGTTTGTGCGCATCTTAAATGGGGAAGCGATATTATCGTTTTTCTCCTTTGAAACCAAGACCATCTACCCAGATTCTTTTTCAAAAGCAGAAGATATTGCGAAGTTCATTCAGGAGGAACATAACGTTGAAATTCCTGAAGCGGAGATTGCCTATATTGCTCTGTATTTGGAAAATTTAAGTGGTGTTAAGTCTAAAAAAGAAGTTGAGCAAATGAGTATAATTGTAGATGAAATGAAGCAATTATTTAGTAAGAATGCCAAGTATAATATTGACCAAGAGTCCATTGCTTATTCGCGTTTTCTTATTCATATTCATTTATTGGTACAATCAACTTCGTTTAGGAAAACAACCCTAAACCCAGTCATCAATAATGCTATTTTATCTACGTATACTGAGTATAAAAAGATAGGGGAGCAACTTATTGATATTATTGAGCGCGAAGTTGGTTATGATTTGAGTTCTTCGGAGCTTGTTTATATTGTAATTCATTTGGTTAATTTATTTGAAGAAAGGGACGTGTAGGAATGATTGGTATTTCTGTTTATTTATCAGATATAGATCGTGAGTATATTGAAGCTGCAGCAAACTACGGCGTTAAGTATATTTTCACTTCGTTACATATTCCTGAAGAAAATATTGATGATATTGATCATCAGTTGCCAATGTTATTGGCATTATGCAATACATTAGGGATCACCTTAATACCGGATATTTCTCCTTATACCTTTGAGAAGTTAGGTCTTATTAATGATGACTTTGAGGGTTTGAGAAATATGGGGTTTGACTTGGTGCGTCTTGATTTTGGTTTTGAAGATGTTAATAAAGTTAAAATGATTTCAGAGAAATTTAATATTGTGTTGAATGCATCGCTAGTGAATGATGCGTATCTCGCTAACTTAAAGAATGTTGATGTTGATTTAGATACAGTGTATTTAATGCACAATTTCTATCCGCGTCAAGATAGTGGGTTGGATGATGCGTATTTTGTGGCCCTTAATAGTGTGCATCAAAACTACCCTATTAAAACAATGGCCTTTGTGGTGGGTGATATGAAACGCAGGTTGCCTTTATATGAAGGGCTTCCTACCTTGGAAAGACATCGCCACACAAACCCTTATGTAGCGGCACTTGAGTTCTATATTGATCATAAGATTGATATGGTTTTCATTGGTGACAATAAAGCTCATATTCATAACTTAAAATATATGCATACTTACTTAACGGAGCAGGTGATAACCATTCCAGTTAAGCTTAAGAAAGCCTATGAGTTTATGTATGATACTGTGTATAATGTGCGCCAAGATAGAGCGCCACCGATTATTAGATTGGCCATACCTAGGGTAAAAGATTTGGAGATTATC
>CAYWUU010000045.1:0-8446 GCA_964461405.1 uncultured Erysipelothrix sp. | reverse complement strand
GCGTTCTATGAACTAGGATGTGATCAATTTGAGGCTTAAAAACAACATCGGCGGATTGAATTTGAATAGGCTTATTTAAATAATTCTTAATAAATACATTTAAAGACTGCGGTAACGTAGCACTAAATAACATAAAGCGCGTAGCATCTATCATGCGCGACGCAATCGTATTGATATCATCCACAAATCCATAGTCAAACATCATATCCATTTCATCAATAATGCAAAGTTTAATAGTATCCAAGCGAAGAATATTCCACTCCAAGACATCTAAAAACTTACCCGGAGTAGTGATTAAAATTTGCGGTTGCTTAGCCAACTTCTTCTTAAGACGCGCATTATCCATACCCCCAATGGCTAAATCAAGGGTTACATTCTCTACTACTTTACTAATCGATTTAGAAAAGTCTGAAATTTGCATGGCCAACTCACGTGTTGGCGCAATAATTACAGCTTGGGTTGCTTGAAAGTCAAAGTTAAGACTTTCAAGTATAGAAAATAGAAAAGAGTGTGTTTTACCCGTCCCCGTTGGTGCCATGACAATTAAATCATTGGGCTTATTGATAGCCTTAAGAACATCATCCTGAACTTTAGTTAATGTCTTAAAGTTATTTATCTCCATCATTTTTGTAATTAATGGATTCATTTAATCACTCCTTCATTTAAGTAATTCCTTAATATCATATATTCATCTTTAAAAGCTTCGTTTTTAATGTAAAGGCGCTCGAGTTTAACAACTTGATGCTGGAGGTAATCCTCATACTCAGCGTTATGTTTATTCATTAAAACAGGGCCTAAATATTGCTCTTTTAAGGAAAGCATTTGCTTACCTTTTTTTATCTTCATTAAAAATACCGGTTTTTTATTGTCAAACAAAAAAGTCTCATCCACAATTGTAAAACCTCTAGTTACTAATTCATTGCGAAGCCATGGGTTTTTAGTATTAGATTGAACGATAATTTCTTGAGAAGAATCAAAAGAATACGCATCAATGATCTCAATAATAGTTTCTGCCCCCATGCCGGCTATCACAAAGACATTACCCTTTTTGTCAAAGTTTTTTAACCCATCACTTTTAATCAAAGTAATAGATTCACCCAAATCGTGTTTAATAATATTACGCTTGGCATGATCTAAGGGTCCTTCAACAATGTCCAAACCATAAGCATGTTTACAACGGCCACTTTTTACAGCTGCAATCATCAATAAACCGTGGTCTGTTCCAATATCTACTAAATAATCACAAACAGGCACTAAGTCAAATAGGGCCTGTAGTCGTTTCGATATGCGCATTAGTTATTGTCCATGAAATCACGTAAGCGTTTTGAACGCGTTGGATGCTTAAGTTTACGAAGCGCTTTAGCTTCAATTTGACGAATACGCTCACGCGTAACATTAAACTCTTTTCCAACTTCTTCAAGCGTACGGGTTCTTCCATCTTCAAGACCAAATCTTAAACGCAATACTTTTTCTTCGCGTTCTGTTAAACCTTGAAGTACCATATCAATTTCTTCTTTAAGTAACTCATTATTCGCAAAATCACTTGGAGATAGGGCGTCTTTATCTTCAATGAAATCTCCTAAATGAGAATCATTTTCTTCACCAATTGGTGTTTCAAGCGAAACTGGATCCAAAGCAATCTTTTGAATTTCGCGAACCTTCTCAGGGGAAATGCCGTCCATTTCCTTAGCGATTTCTTCAGCAGTTGGTTCACGTCCTAAGACTTGAACTAATTGACGTTGAATACGCGTTAACTTATTAATAGTTTCTACCATATGAACTGGAATTCGAATGGTACGCGCTTGATCAGCAATCGCACGAGTAATAGCCTGACGAATCCACCAAGTCGCATACGTTGAAAACTTATACTTAAGTGAGTAGTCAAATTTCTCAACCGCACGAATTAGACCCATATTTCCTTCTTGAATTAAATCCAAAAACAACATACCCCGTCCTAAATACTTTCGAGCTATCGACACTACCAGACGTAAGTTCGCAGAGATTAATATTCTACGTGCTTCAAGTCCATCATAATAGGCATTTAATATATTTTCGACATACGCTAAGTTTTGAGGGTCATTCTTATAATTTTCTAAGATATCATCGGTAATATCTTCAATCTTTATCTTTTCATATTCTTCCTCTTCAAGATCTGGACTAATATGTTCCTTATAAATATCCATTAACATCACACGTGCTTCTTCACCCTCATCGGTTCTACGTGCTATTTCTGATTCATCCTCAGGCGATAATAAGTTAACCCGCCCAATTTCCTTAAGATACATTTTGACTGGATCACTAATTCTAATTTCATTTGAATCCGTCAGTTCATTTTCATACGAACTTAAGTCAACTTTGTTTATTGAATCATCGAAGGGTTCATCTCCACCCTCTTCGCCAATGAAACCATCTTCATCGTCAATTAAATCGGGTTCATCATCTTCATCTGATAAGATAATATCGTTTTCATTAAACCAATTAAAAAGTTCTTCAACCGCATCATCATCCAGCTTTAAGTGCGCGATTTGCTTTTCAACATCATCATTTAACAGAATACTGTCTTTTTCATACTGCTTAATCAAAGAAGCTTTTACTTCTTCAATCGTTTTGATTTTTCTGCTCATAAAAATCCTCCTATTTCTCACGCTTGGAATCGATCGTCATTTGAAGCAACTTCATTTGAGTCTCAAAATCCTTCTTACTGCGCAATTCCTTAAGTTTAGCGTCAATGTTTTCGTTCTTAAGATACTTTGTTATGTAATCAATATTTTCCATTACATAAGCCTCATCAAAGTCCTGAACACTCAATCGTTCATCAAACTCGACTATAAATTGCCGCATCTCTTCACTTAAATCTAATGATAATATATCCGCAATATTTACTTTAGGTTTATTTCGGTATTGATCAATTAGAATCATAGCAAACTCGTGGGCTAAATCATGGGGTAAAAACCCCAAGTGATCACGATATAATTCCATCGCTTTAACTGAAAGCGTCATTTGCCTTAAGAGTTCCAATTCAGCTCTTAATATTTTATCTGTCAATCTATAGTTATAGCGTGTTTCAATATCTACAGATTTACCAACCTCAAGTTCGACTTTCTTACCCATTAACTCTTTGAGAGAACTCTCAGAGAAGCCTGTTAACTCAACCAATCTCTTAATATAATAATCCTTTGCGAGGGCATCACTCTTTGAAATATGCGGTATCATAAAGGATACGATACGACGCTTATTTTCATAAGATGCCGTTCCATATTGACCAATCGCATAAGATATTAAGAAATCAAACCAATCCAGAGCATGTTCAATGCCCTCCATAAGAGGTTTGGACCCCTTACGTCGATATAAATCATCGGGGTCTAGGTCGGTATCATTATACCATACTCGCACCTTAAAGTTATCGTTAATAAGTCGCAAACCTACTTTATAAGCCGCTTCCCTACCTGCTTTATCACCATCAAATGCTAATATGATATCAGCAGCAACTCCTTTAAGTAAGCGCACCTGATCGTCGGTTAAGGCAGTTCCTAATAAGGAGACGACATCATCATGACCCGCCATAGTAAACGCAAAACTATCCGTCACCCCTTCGGTAATCACCAACGTATCAACTTTACGACGTTTACTCTTAATATGGTTTAAATTATAAATATGTTTACCTTTGGTATATAATTCAGACTCTCCCGTATTAATATATTTAATAGTATTATCATCGCTAATAGCACGGGCACTAAAAGCAATAATATTATTGAAAGCATCCTTAATGGGAAACATAATGCGATTATAGAAAACATCTTGTACTTCATAATTCGAAAGCCGTATTATATCAGCCGCCAACATTTCCTCATCTAAATACCCTTTTGACGTTAAGAACTTATGAATTTGGTTATTACCAAGAGCTACTCCCACTTCAAATTGCGCCAAGATTTCCGAGGTATACCCCCGTTTTTCTAAAATCTCGCGCGCTGTTTTACCATCACTTACACTTAATTGAAACACAGTGAAGTTCTTTACTTCCTCCATGAGCTTCCACAGTTTTACTTTACGCTCATCAACAGGACGCGCTGTTATAGTTTCATATGTCCCTAAGTCAACATTTACATTATGAGCTTGTTTAATCACAGCTTCCACAAAAGATATCTTCTCAAAGTCTTCTATAAAACGAAAGACATTCCCCCCCGCACCGCACACAAAACACTTATAGATTTGCTTATCAGGAGAGACAGACATTGAAGGGTTGGCATCATCATGAAAAGGACAAAGCCCCCAATAGTTTTTGCCCTTTTTATCTAACTGTATATAACTTGATACGGTTTCCACTATATCAGACTTACTTCTTACAGTTTCTATTAATGATTCAGGAATACGACGCATAAACTCACCCTTTACTTAATAGCTTGTTTAACGATCTCGATAGCTTCCTCTACACTGACACGTTTTTGTGTCATCGCATCACGTTCACGAATCGTGACCATACCATCCTCTAATGAATCAAAATCAACCGTTATACAAAACGGAGTACCAATAGCATCTTGACGACGATAACGTCTACCAATACTTTGCGTATCATCATAGTCTGTTTCAAATTCATTAATAAGCGTCTCCCAAACACCACGAGCCTTCTCACCAAGCTTTTTAGACAAGGGCAAGACAGTCGCCTTAATAGGAGCTACTTTAGGATCGAAGTGCATTACAATTCGAGAATCTGTTTCAAGTTCTTCTTCATCATATGCTTCACACATCAGTGCTAACATAACGCGTTCAACCCCTACTGAAGGTTCAATAACATATGGAATATATTTTTCATTAGTTTCAGGATCATGATATTCAAGACTGGACTTCGAATGCTTTTGATGTTGCGTTAAGTCAAAGTCAGTTCGATTCGCAATACCCCAAATCTCATCAAAGCCCCATGGGAACTTATACTCAATATCTACCGTACCAGCAGAATAATGACTTAACTCATCGGCATCGTGGTCTCTAAAACGCAAGTTTTCACGATCAATACCTAAGTCCACCAAGAAATCCATACAAAACGCTTTCCAGTACTCATACCATTGATTAGCCTCTTCTGGCTTAGTAAAGAACTGAAGTTCCATTTGCTCAAACTCACGCGTTCTAAAAATAAACTGTCCCGGTGTAATTTCATTTCTAAAGGATTTACCTATTTGTCCAATACCAAATGGCAATTTTTTACGCATACTACGTTGTACATTCTTAAAGTTCACAAAAATACCTTGCGCCGTTTCAGGACGTAGATATACAGCATTACTACTCTCTTCAACTACCCCTTGGTGTGTCTTAAACATTAAGTTAAATTGACGCACTGGTGTAAAATTATGTTTACCACAATTTGGACATGGAATTTGGTGCTTTTCAATATACGCTTCCATCTCCGCAACACTCATGGCTCCAGCATTAACTTCATTATGAGTAAACTCCTCAATCAGTTTATCCGCACGATGGCGCGTATTACACGAACGACAATCCATCAAAGGATCGTTAAAGGTATCCAGATGCCCACTTGCCTCCCAGACCTTTGTATTCATCAAAATGGCTGACTGCAAGCCTACGTTATATATATTACGAGAAATGAAGGCCTTCCACCATAAGTCCTTAACATTGTCTTTAAGTTCAATACCCAAGGGTCCAAAATCCCAAGTATTAGCTAGACCACCATAAATCTCAGAACCCTGAAACACAAAACCAGAGTTTCTAACATGATTCACAATTGTTTCAAAATCAAAATTACTCATTTTATAATTTACCTTTCCCTCTACACATTATCTTATTATACATCAAAAATCAGTTTCCATGTATTAATTTTTACACTCATATGATACTCAATATATTTGATTAGTATATTCAAAATCCTTTTATCGCTATCATAACGTTCAAATTCTTTATTTTGATACGTTTCACTCCTAAAGATATAACGAATATATCTTAGATCATCTAGAGTTAGATTGCTATATCGATAACCCTCACCCACAAATCCCCCATTTTCAATGGAGAAATCAGAAACCTTATGCGCACCGGTTATTACACAACGATCAACTACCGGAGTGATTCCCAAAGCCTTAATTAAAGTTACAATATTAATGGTTTGAGCCATCACATCATAGGCGTCAATAGAAGTTTCAAAATACGCGAACCAATTAAAGCGACTGCTTTCATCATGACACTTAATAATTAATTCAGACATTAATTGCATATGCAATAACCAATCGTAGTTTTCACGCTTATCTAAGTAAGCATTAAGTAGTTCACCACCACGTACCCCGGGCATGGCCTTCATCGGACTGTTAAACAGTATTTTAACCTTAGAAAACTCCAAACCCAAAGCTTGTTGTTTTGAAGTGCTTTTATAAAAACCCCTTAACACATAGCGAATAAGTCCGCTATTCTCACCAAGAAAATGCACCATGGCATCGTACTCACGATAAGGCGTTGTAAACAGTACATAACCTATATCCGTATCGTTAGTCTTCAATTTCTACATATCCTAATTGGCTTAATAAGCGGTTGCGATTACGCCAATCCTTCTCAACGCGTACATACGTTTCAAGATAAACACTTTGTCCCAAAATTGTTTCGAGTTCCAAACGAGCTTGTTTACCAATTTCTTTAATCATGGCCCCTTGTTTACCAATAATCATACCCTTTTGAGAGTCACGATTAACTAAAATCGTAATATCAATAATCAACGAATTCTTCTTACGCGTCATCTTATCGATCGTAACTGCGACAGAATGTGGAATCTCTTCCTGTGTTAAATTTATTATTTTTTCACGAATTATTTCAGCAATAATAAATTGCTCAGGATAAGCAGAGATGGTATCTTTTGGATAATACATGACATCATCATGCAAGTAATTCAACGTTAGATCTAATAACTTATCCACATTATCATCATTTAATGCCGATATAGGCACTATTTCAGCAAACGCATACTTATGGCGCATTGTTTCAATTTTTAATAAAAGCGTTTCTTGATGCACGGCATCCACTTTATTTAAAATCAAAATAACAGGGACTTTAACATTAGCCAACTTATCTAAAACAAACTGATCCCCTTTACCAAAGTCCTCACTTACATCCATTAAGTAATAGATTACATCGATTCCATGGAAATGAGAATAAGCCGCTTTGTTCATGCGGTTTCCTAATTCGTGTTTTGGTTTATGAATACCTGGGGTATCAATAAAAACCATTTGCGAAGTATCATTGGTTAAAATCCCAATAATGGCATCTCGGGTTGTTTGTGGCTTATCAGTAACAATCGCAATCTTTTGTTTCACTATTTGGTTTATCAAAGTCGACTTCCCTGCATTGGGTCTTCCTATAATTGAGATAAAACCAGATTTAAAATCATTCATGTAAGTCCTTCTTTCCAAACGCAAAGGGTAATAACTCTTTCATAGAAGTCGTCATTTCATCCACTTTATTTGATAAGTAAATAGGCGTATCCTCATCCAAAAGCTCCGATAGCACTTGTCTACAAATGCCACACGGTGTTCCCAAGGTCACACCATCGGTCACAATCGCAATCCCATCAATATCTTCTTTACGATAGCCTTGTGAATAACAGGCAAAAATGGCACTGCGTTCCCCACAGTTTGTGGCACCAAAGGACGCATTTTCAATATTTGCTCCCATAAAGTACTGACCATCTTTAGTTTTTACACACGCCCCAACATGATAATTAGAGTACGGTGCATACGCATTATCCATGGCTTCAAATGCTTTGTCTAGTAAGATCTTTTTCATACTAACCTCCCATAGGTAACTATAAATGCAACAATCACTGCATAAAGAGCCGCCAATAATACAGCCGCTGCTGCAATATCTTTAATTTCTTTAACATGTAAATCGTATTTCTTAATGAGTAAATCACATACATCTTCAACCGCTGAGTTTAGATATTCTGTAATTAACACTAGAAAAATAGCAGAAATCACAAAAAGCCACTCAACAGTGCCTATTCCTAAGTAAGCAAAGAAGACTATAGACATTAAAGCTAGTATAACTTGAATCGTAATACTGGTATCATAGCGAATCCCTGCTATGAGGCCCCTAAAGGCACAAGCAAACTTATCATAGGTTCTAACGATTAGATCTTTTAGCAATTTCATCTAAAATCTCCTTTTGTAATCGTATCATTTCCGCTTCCTCTTCTTTGGTCTCATGATCGTAGCCCAATAAATGAAGAAAACCGTGCGCCACTAAGAAACAGTATTCACGTTTTAAACTATGCCCATACTCTTGGGCTTGGGATCGAACCTTATCAACTGAGATAATGATATCACCTAAACTAATGATACCATCCATCTCCTCACCATCCACAAAACTCAAAACATCGGTGGGTCTATCAATATTTCGATAGGTTTTATTGTAGTCATGAATCGTATCATCATCGACCATGACTACAGATACCTCTACA
>CAYWUU010000044.1:534-8479 GCA_964461405.1 uncultured Erysipelothrix sp. | reverse complement strand
GCCAGTGCAGGTATCCCAGTTATTACATCGACCTTATGATTTGGGAATAAAAGTATATTACCCGAAGTGAAACCTTGTGTCTTTGTGGAAACCGATATGGTCGCAGAAAATACTATAATAAATGTTAGTGCTAGTATGCCGATTTTTTTTAAATGACCTTATATTTGTCTTTCTACTAACTAACAACTGTTCTAAAAATAGAATAGCATATCAGTGCTATTACTTCAATTGGTATTGCTATTAGATAGTGTAAAGTTGTTTGTTGAATAGCCAAAGGTAGAGTTTCTTTAATGGCTAGTAGATAAACATATTATAAAGGTTCTACCTTTTTATATAACCCCTATCCAATTTACACTGTCGAGCATATATTTTGAGTTGTGTTTTTGCGTGTTTTTAGTATATAATAAGAAAGTATAAATCGATGAAGAGGAATAGTAGTAAGTTGATGACTATTAAAGAGAGTGGGGATTGGCTGAGAACCCCTATAGTATAAACTTATGAATTCACCTTGGAGAGAAGCTAATCCCTTACGCGTTGTTGCGTTATCAACTCATAGAGATGTATTTTGAGATAATCAAAATGAATCAGAATGGTACCGCGCTTGTCGTTTCTGCTTGGGTGGTTTTTTAATGTTTATAAAGGAGAGAATATGGAACTAAAGGAAATATTGAATAATGCAATACAGGAGATTCAAGCTGCGAAGCAATTAGATGACTTGAATGAACTACGCATTAAGTTTATGAGTAAAAAAGGTCAACTTACTAAAGTAATGGTTGGCATGAAGGACTTACCACAGGAGTTGCGTCCGGAGTTTGGTAAGCGTGTTAATGAGGTAAAGGGTGAAATTGAGGCTCTTTTAAAAGCGCGTCACAATGATTTAGAGGAAGCGGCCTTAAAATTGAGAATGCTAAGTGAAACTATTGATGTTACCTTACCGGGTAATGAAATTGTTAGTGGTGTTCAAAATCCATTGATCATGGTTGGTAGAGAAATAGAGAAAACCTTTAGAGAGATGGGCTATAGTATTGTTGAAGGGGATGAAGTAGAACTGGATTTGTATAACTTTGAGCGCGCCAATATTCCTGAGGATCATCCCGCGCGTGAAATGCAAGATACATTCTATATTGATGCCCATAGTTTATTAAGAACGCATACATCCGCCATACAAACGCGGGCGCTTGAAGCACATGCACCAAGGGTTCCAGTAAAAGTAGTATGTCCTGGTAAAGTATACCGTCGTGATGATGACGATGCTACGCACTCACATCAGTTCTACCAAATGGAAGGCTTGGTGGTTGGCAATAATGTAACGTTAGCTGACCTTAAAGGGACCTTAGCGCTATTTGCTAAGAAGATGTTTGGTGAAACACGAACCATTCGTTTTAGACCTTCGTATTTTCAATTTACAGAACCCAGTGTTGAAGTAGATGTTTCTTGTCCATTTTGTAATGGTGAGGGTTGTTCTATTTGTAAGCAATCGGGCTGGATTGAGATCTTAGGGGCTGGAATGGTACACCCTGCTGTTTTTGATATGGCAGGCTACGATTCGAAGCAAGTTACTGGCTTTGCGTTTGGAATTGGTGTTGAGCGTATCGCAATGCTAAAGTATGGCATTGAAGATATTCGTTCTTTCTATATAAATGATCGTCGCTTTATCAGTCAATTTAAGCGTTTTGAATAAGGAGAAAATTAATGTTAATTAGTAGAAAATTATTAAATCGCTATGTTGATATAGCGGATATTGAAACCAGTGTTTTAACAAAGAAATTAACAGATGCCGGTTTTGAAGTTGAAGGGGTCGATACCCTGATGAAGGGGACTAACCTAGTAGTTGGGTATGTTAAGTCATTACAAAAGCACCCTGAAAGCGATAAATTAAGTGTCTGTCAAGTAGATTTAGGCGATCGTATTGAGCAAATTGTTTGTGGAGCTTCTAATGTAGCTGCTAATCAGCACGTTGTGGTTGCTCAAATTGGATCAGTATTGCCCGGCTTGGAGATCAAGGCTGCTAAAGTACGCGGCGTTGAATCTAACGGGATGATTTGCTCGTTATCGGAATTGGGTATTGCTGAAAAGTATATGACTGAAGAAGAGAAAACTGGTATTGTAGTTTTGAAGGATGCAAAAATAGGGGACGATCCTGCGGTTGTATTGGGGATGGATGATACGATTATTGATGTTAGTATTACACCCAATCGTTCGGACTTTTTAGCAATGTTTGCGGTAGCGTCTGAAGTAGCTGCTATTTTCAAACGCCCTTTAACACTCCCTGACTATAAAGGTAGAAGTAATGTGGGAGATGCTTCTGCTCTAAAGATTAATTTAAATACAGAGAAAAGTTCGCATTTCTTAGGTAAAGTTATAAATAATGTTGTGATTAAGCCATCGCCAACGTGGATCAAAGAAGCCCTAAGGGCTTTGAATATTAACACTATTAATAATGTGGTTGATATATCAAATTTAGTAATGGTTGAAACGGGTCAGCCTCTTCATTTTTATGATTTTGATTTCTTAAAAGTACAGGATTTGGGAGTCGTTGATAATTTCAGCGGGCGTGTTGAAGCCTTAGATGGTAAGGAATATGTAGTTGAAACGGGTGACTTAGTCATTACCAACGATGGTAATCCTGTAGGTATTGCTGGGATTATGGGTCTGGGTAATTCTATGATTCACAGTGAAACTAAAGGTTTAGTCATTGAAGTTGCTAGTTTTGATCGTGTTAATGTTCGTAAAACTGCCACGCGATTAGGACTAAGTACCGAGAGTTCTTCGCGCTTCTCTAAACCAATGGATCCTTTAGCACCGATTAAGGCCATGGATCGTGCTGTTGATTTATTAATTAAATATGCCGATGCTTCCGGTATTGAAGAGACAGTTGAAGCAGGGTCTATAAATTATGAACCCATTACAGTTGAAGTATCCCTAAGTCATATTAACGGATTATTGGGTACTGATTTAAGTCATGAGGTTGTTATGGATGTATTCGAACGATTGAATTTAAATCCACATTACGTAGATGAACTCTATACTTGTAGCATTCCATCGTATCGAAATGACTTATTAATTGCAGAAGATCTAATTGAAGAAGTAATTCGTTTAGTAGGTTATGATGTTTTAGAAGAAACACTGCCTAATTTGGATCTAACAAGCGGTTCTTTAGATCGTCGTCAAGCTCTAATTCAAAGCATTGAGACGACCTTATTGGGTGTAGGGGGCTATCAAACGCTATCGTATACTTTAGTTGAGGAAGCTTATACTAAGGGGGCAGAAGCTTTAGATGATCCGATTAAGTTAATGAGTCCAATGAGTGATAAGCGCGCTTATTTGCGAACGCAATTGTTATACTCCTTATTAGAAGTAGCCAGCTATAATAATGCACGTCGTGTTGATAATGGCTTATACTTTGAAATCAGTAAGGTATACGCAAAGCATGAAACAACTGAAAAATTGATTATGTTAGGACAGGGTAAGTTGCATAATGATAACTGGCTAAAAGAAAATGTAAACTTAGACTTCTATGCATTAAAAGGTATATTTATGAATCTTGTGGAAGGGTTGGGTTTTAACGCACGACGCTTTGAGTTTGTGGCTGATGACTTTGATGATTCAGTTTTCCATCCCTATAAGAGTGCAAGTATTTTATTTGATCGCAAGCGCATAGGAGTTCTTGGTCATATTCATCCCAATGTTTGTAAAGGCTTTGATTTAAAAGATACCGCAGTCTTAGAAGTTGATATTATGCCATTTATAAGAGGTAAGCATGCCGACATTAAAGCCGTGAATATCTCTCAATACCCTGAAGTAAGTCGTGACTTATCAATTCAATGCGATCGTGGTACGACTTCACAGGAGTTAATTAAAGCCATTGAAAAGGGTGGTTCGCGCTTACTTAAGGATATTAAAGTATTTGATATCTTCGAATCCTTGAAATTGGGTGAGCAAAAATCTATATCGGTTGGTTTAACGTTTGGGTCAGATCATACGTTAAAAGATGAGGAAATTACTGGAGCCATGGAACGTATTACGGATAATTTATTGAAAATTAAAAATGTTTCAATTCGATAAGTTATTTGCTATAATTTTAAGAAATAATGAAAGAGGTTAGAGTATGGGTAGAGCTTTTGAAGTAAGAAAAGCAGCGATGGCCAAAACATCGGCTGCCAAAGCTAAAGTTTATTCCAAGTTTGGAAAAGAAATATATATGGAAGCCAAAAATGGTGTTCCGGATTTGGATATGAATGTTGGTTTAAAGCGTATTGTTGATCGTGCTAAGAAAGCGCAAGTACCAGCTGATATCATAGCCCGTGCCATAGAAAAAGCCAAAGGTGGAAGTAATGACGATTATCACTTGGTACGCTATGAAGGATTTGGACCAGCAGGTTCCACCGTTATTGTTGAGTGCTTAACTGATAATGACAATCGAAGTGTAAGTGAAGTGCGTAATGCGTTTACGAAATCAAAAGGAAAAATGGGTGTTTCGGGTTCTGTCTTGCATGGATATGATCACGTTGGTATTTTGGGTTTTAATTATGAGAACGAAGAAGAAATATTCGAAATTTTATTAGAGGGCGATATTGCTTTACAAGAGATAGAGGTCGAAGCAGGCAGTATGTCTGTAATTGTTGAACCCTTTGATCTACATAAAGCAAGAGAAGTCTTGGAGAAAGCGATTGAAGGTATCGACTTTGATGTGTATGAATTAACATATTTACCCCATGATTTTGTGACACTAAGCAGTGATGAGGATATTGCTATGTATAATCGTCTCACGAGTTTATTAGAAGATTGTGAAGATGTTCAAGATGTATACCATAATATTGAAGTTTAACTAAGGAGAATGCTATGTATGACCTATTAAATGCGTTTCATGATAAGTATCCTAATGAAACATTGTATCGCAGTACTACCAAAGAGTTCGTTGATTCAATTTACGATTATTTAGATGAAGAAACATTAAGTATGGTTCTTCACTCAGAACGTATTATTTCATTTAGAGTCCCTTGGATGGACGATGCGGGCAAGCTAAGAGTTAACTATGGTTATCGCGTCCAACATTCCAGTGCTTTAGGACCTTATAAAGGCGGCATCCGTTTTCATCCCAGTGTTACCTTGGATGTTATGAAGTTTTTAGCCTTTGAGCAAACGTTTAAGAATGCTTTAACAGGGTTACCCCTTGGTGGGGCTAAAGGTGGCGCTGATTTTGATCCCGAGGGTAAAAGTGATAAGGAAATTATGGCATTTTGTCAAAGTTTTATGAACGAACTATACCGACATATTGGGTCTACAACCGATGTTCCTGCAGGGGACATTGGGGTGGGAGCCCGTGAGATTGGATATTTATACGGTCAATACAAGCGTTTAACCACTTCTTATGAAGGTGTATTTACAGGAAAAAACATTCTAATCGGTGGAGCTAGAGGTCGTACAGAAGCCACGGGCTATGGACTTATCTATATGGTTGAGGCCTTATTAGAGGACCTAGGCGATACTTTAAAAGGAAAAAGAGTCTTAGTATCAGGTGCTGGTAAAGTGGGGATGTATGCGGCTTTTAAAGCACGAGAGAAGGGTGCTCTTGTGGTTGGTATGAATGATAAAGAAGGTACCCTCTATGATCCAAAGGGTCTAGATTTAGATGCGATTGGTAAAGTTAAAATAGATGCATTAAAGAACTTAGATGCCTATATTGAAGGTACTGATATGAAATTACTACCAATTGGCGCTATTTGGGATATTGAATGTGATATTGCACTGCCTTGTGCAACACAAAACGAAATGAACGAATTACAACTTCAGACATTAATTAATAATGGAACTAAGTATGTGATTGAAGGCGCTAATAAGCCTCTAACGGCAGAAGCGGTGGTCTTAGCAAGTGAATCTGATATTTACTATATTCCAGGTAAAGCAGCAAACGCAGGGGGTGTTGCTACATCTGGTATTGAAATGATGCAAAATGCACAAATGGATGTCTATACATTTGAATATGTAGATAGTAGACTTCAAGAGATCATGAAGAATATCTATACATTGATTAAGGACACGGCCCATGAAGCGGGTCATCCCTATAACTTTGTGGTTGGTGCTAACTTAGCAGGTTATAAGCGCGTTAAAGAAGCCGTTAAATTACAAGGCGCGGTATAAATTAAAAAAGGTGTTTGTAGGATTAATTATCTACAAACACCTTTTATTAAGCTTACAAATTCTGAACCTTATCGACTAAACGCGTATTAGCTTGTACACCAACTATTTTATAAATATAGTAAGTTAGGACAGGGAAAGCAACACCTAAGATCGTAATACTGAAAAATGCATTCATATAGAACGAAACAACAACCAATAAGACAGGAATAAACATAAAGGGTAGAATAACAATCGCTGTTTTAAAGCTACCCTTAGAAGCCTGTTGCTCTGTAACCCAATTCAAATTAGGATACAGTACGTCAAATAATATACTCGTATAGGTTATAAACACAACCCCCACAGCAACACTTAATATAAATAGGACTATAAGTAATATAGGCGGATTCAGTATAACTATTAACACTAGTGTAATGATTGTTGGTACTATAGAATTAGCAATTATCGAAAATTTTGCTTTTGCGTACACAATATCAGAGAAGTGAAGAGGCATGGTTAGAAATTCTTTCATCATATAACCTTCTCTTGAAATGGCAGTATTGCTAGAAGCATCGAGATTTCCCATGAACATCCCAAACCCAACGCCAATACTTAACGTAATCGCTATTTGCTTGAGTGTTTCAATTTCTGCTAAACCTTGATTGAAAGTTGTTGATATTACTTGCGTATAGGCATTAATTTCAGTAAGGGAAGGTATGCCGTTGGCTAAAAGTGGAAAGACTGCGAAAATAGGAATCATTACCATAGGAGAGAAGTAATTAAGCGCAAACGAGGGAGTGCGCAAAATGCGTTTTAAGTCATATCGTAAAAGCGCATGGCTAAGTGAAGATAACTTAATATGCTTAGCTTCCTCATTTTTACGAAGTCGTCTCTTTTTAGAACCGGATTCTTTGACACTCAATAAACCGTTGAAATACAGTTTCTGTGTTAAAAAGGTAACGGCCCCCAAAATACCACCACTAAATAGCAACGCTAAAAGCAAATCAAAGATGGAATAATCAATCATCCAATGCACTAACATCTTGGAAGTTGGTAAGAAGATATCCAAATATTGATAGGCTGTATTGTCACCACTCACCAATGACATAACAATCATTTGAATAATGTCCGTATCTTCACTGATCCCAGATAACATAAAGCTTAAGAAAAAGGTAGGAACGATGATCATAGCAAAGCTAAAATACATATACAGATCTTTGTTTTTCACAAAAGGAATAAAGGTCATGGTCAATACTGTGACTAAGTAGGCCAGTGCTAGAGGGATGATTGGAACAATTAGAAAAGCAATAAGAGCTGTAATAATAAATAAGAACCCCGGATTAACAACTATAAAATAACTTAGTAGTACGGGAATATATATTAGCGATGACCCCATTAAAGTTTGCAGATATGCGGATGCAAATCTAGCAAATACTATCTCCCATGGCTGTAAGGGGAGTGTAAGTAGATCTTGGGTGTCGTTTGAAAAATAGAATATTCCAGGAGTGGATAAAATCGCAAAGTATAGCGAAACTACCGGTCCAATTGTAAAAAGCAGGGATATTACTAAAGTGGGTTGCCCCATTTTAAGAAAGCCTTCGGTTATATAGTAAGCGGGAAAGAAGATAAAGGCCGCAAAGTATAACAAAAGACCGACCATGACTATGAGCTGTAAGGTTCTGGTTTTCTTAGTTTGCTTTTTCTTTTGAATGTTGCTCATATTTAAGACGTCATCAAAGCCCTGTTTAACTACTACACGAATTAATGATAAAAGCCGTCTCATCGTTTAGTAACCTCTAAGAATATTTCTTCCAAAGTTTTATCTGGA
>CAYWUU010000044.1:0-524 GCA_964461405.1 uncultured Erysipelothrix sp. | reverse complement strand
TGTTAAATTTAAGTTCTCTAATGTACCAGTATAGATTAGATGACCCTTATTGATGATTGCGATAGAATCACAAAGCTGCTCGGCGACCTCAAGAACGTGCGTTGAGAAAAGTACCGATTTGCCTTCCTTTGTTCGTTCTTTCATAATTTGCTTCAGTTCGTAGGAGGATTGTGGATCTAGTCCCGTTAGAGGCTCATCTAAAATTAGTAAGTTAGGATCGTGGATTAATACACCAATGACCATAATCTTTTGACGCATCCCGTGTGAGTACGATGCTATGCGATCGCCCAAGGCATCTTCTATAGCAAGTTTACGTGTATAATAAGCGATACGTTCTTTTCTATCTTCCAGGGAGATTCCATAAATATCGGCGATAAAGTTCAAATATTCAATTCCTTTTAACTTTAAAAAAGAATCGGGGCTATCTGACACAAATCCAAATTGCTTTTTAGATTCTAGGCTATCGCTTAGGGTATCATAATTATTGATAAGGATGGTACCTTGGTCTTGTTTTAAGACTCCGG
>CAYWUU010000043.1:0-8500 GCA_964461405.1 uncultured Erysipelothrix sp. | reverse complement strand
AAATATACACGATCGAATCGCGAAGATTGGTCATTTCCAAGATGCGTTGCAAATGCATTATGAGTATTTGCGAAATGAGCATGTGAGGGAGACTGCGCGTTTGAAGTTTATGCAATCTAAGCATGTTACGTATATTAGAGGGTGGATTCCTTCAAGTCGTGTAGATGAATTTAAGTTGGAACTTGAAGATGCAAGTGGGGGCATCTTTGATTTAGAGATTGATGCTGCTGCGTTGCATTCAAAGGAAGTGCCTATTAAGTTAGAGAATAAAGGGTTTAATCAGGCGTTTGAGAATATTACGAATATGTATTCGCAACCGCGCTATGATGAACTTGATCCAACACCCTTATTTGCGCCGTTCTATGCGGTTTTCTTTGGAATGATGCTGGGTGATTTTGGGTATGGATTGGTCATGGGTATCTTGGCATTTGCGGCTCTTAAGTTGATTAATTTCAAGCCGGGAATGGAAGCCATGATTAAAATGTTGGGCTATGTAAGTATTCCAACGATGGCATGGGGTTTGGTTTATGGTTCGTTCTTTGGTGGTGTGGTAGCGATGAAGCCTTTGATAGACATTAATAATCAATTTATGTTGGTGCTAGTAATGTCTTTGGGATTTGGTATTTTCCACTTATTCACAGGGCTGGCTATTAAAGGATATCTCTTAATACGAGATAGTAAGAAGCGTTATGTTTTATACGATGTCATCTTTTGGTATATGACACTGGGAGGGGTTATCGTATTGGTATCGCAAATGTTTAGTGATGTATTAGCGCCTTTTAGTCAAGTTGCTACGATCGTAATGATCATTGGTATGATTGGAATTGTACTTACTAACGGTCGTGATTCTAAAACAGTAGTTGGTAAGGCTGGATCGGGTTTGTATGCACTGTATGGACTGGCTAACTATATTGGTGATGTGGTGAGTTATTCGCGCCTTATGGCCCTGGGCTTAGCGGGTGCTTCAATTGGCGTGGCCTTTAATATGATGGTTGAGTTAGTAGCTAATATGGGAGTGGTAGGCACAATATTTGGCGCCTTAATCTTTATTGGTGGTCATACGTTTAACCTACTTATTAGTGGTTTGAGTGCTTATGTTCACTCTGCGCGTCTTACGTACGTTGAATTTTTTGGTAAGTTCTTTACTGGTGGTGGAAGTGCCTTTGAAAACTTTAGAGCAACACCAACTTATATTAATATAGATTAGGGAGGATAATAATTATGGGAATTTTTGGATTTATTTATGAATACGGTGGAATTATATTGGCAGTAATTGGAATGGCTTTAGTGGTGGCGATTCCAGGTATGAAGAGTGGTATTGGGGTATCTCAGGTTGGTCAGGCGGCAACTAGTGTTTTGGTTGATGAACCTGAAAAGTTTGGTAAGGCATTGCTATTGCAAATGATGCCAGCCTCACAGGGGCTCTATGGGTTTGTTATTGCGATTCTTACCTTAGGTCGTCTTGATATAGCCATGTCATTGCAAGAGGGTTTATTTATTTTGATGGCTACATTGCCGATGACCATAGTGGGGGGGCCTACCGCCATTGCTCAAGCCAACGTAGCAATCTCAGGGGTGCACTTATTAGTGAGAAATGAAAATGAAGTTATGAAGAATATTATTATGGCCGTTATGGTTGAAACCTATGCGCTCTTGGCCTTTGTTTCATCTATCATTATTCTTACTTCGGTGACGTTTTAATGAGTATGGGTATCGACAAGATACTACAGGCTATTGAAAGTTATGGCGACAATTACTGTAATGCCGTTGAAACTGAGGCTAAGGCAGAAGGCGAACGTAACTTTAATCATGCAATGGCAATAGCTCGTGAAGATAATAAAGAGCGTTATGAGCGTTTTGTTGAGGAAGCGGCCCACGCAAAACGTAGAGAAATCGCTCGTTTTGAAGCTGCAGCGAAACAAGCTGTAGGGGCGTATAAATTGGAGTGTATTAACGATGTATTGGATGAGGTCTTGAATTACTTTCTGACCTTAAATGATGCTCAGTTTGTGGATGTACTTAAACAAGCGTTAGATCGTTATAACGGGGATATTAAACCGCGTGTACATGTAGATGCGAAGCACTATGAGTATGTGTTTAAGGAATTGGGAGCCTTGGTTCAGATCATTAATAATCCTGAAATCAGCAACGGGTTTATTCTGGATTTTAATGACTATGATATTAGCTTTGAGTTTGAGAAGGTTTTCTTATTCAATAGGGAAGATTATGCAAAGAATGCGATGCATTATCTTTTTGAGGAGTGACTATGAATCAATATCTTGAACTTAATGCCATGTGGGCGCAGTATATTCCATTATCAATTGAAGCATTGAACTATGAATCAATAGTTGCTCGTTTTGATGTGGGGCATTTGGATACAGCTGAGAAAATTGATGCGTATGTTGTGGAAATGAGTCGTCGTATTCTTGATGAGCTTCAAGATGAAGGGTTTGATTTGAAGTATTTAGAACCTTTGTTTATTAAAAAAAATGCTTTCGCTAAGGCTGATGCAATCACCAGTGAAACGGATTTGGAGATAGTTAGAAGTTTTGATGCTGATTTCGAGTGTGAGGCAGCCAATACCTACGCTAAGATAGAAATTGATTTCTATTATTTGGAGCGTTTCTTGCGCACAAGAGGTCATGGTGAGTTTCCGGTATATGGTAATATTGAGAAGGAATTGTTTGATCGTCACTTTAATATTGAGTCATTAGTTCGTAATTCTATTTACTATAAGGAACTTAAGGGCTTAACGGTTCGTAATTTTGAATCTAAGTTTGATGCTTATCGTATTACTGCGATGAGAAACTATTTGGGTGTGGCTCGTGGTGTTAATGGAATTGTTGCGAAGGTGTATTTTAAGTTAATGGACTTGCAAAATATACGTATCGTATTAAAGGGTCATCTATATGGGTTGGATGTCAGTAAGATTGTGAGGGATGTGAATGCCTAAAATCGTGTATGTTACAGAGAAGTCGGGAGATGGTGTCATGGCGAGTTTTGGGATGGAGGTGCACTCGCATTCACTGGATATGCCAATTCGTGATTTAATTATAGGTTTTAAAAAAGATAATGTTGCCTTGGTTTATGTGAGTGAGGCTATATATAAAGCATTTGAGCGTGAAATAAACGCCCTTAATCATGAGTTTGATATTACGATATTAGTGTTAGCTAATGAGCGTTATCATGAGCATTTGGGTGAGAAACGATTGAAGATGTTGATTGAAGATGCTGTTGGCATCAAAGTAGATTAGGAGGGGTTATTTGAAAAACGGAACAATAATTAAAGTCTCGGGACCTTTGATTGTCGCTGAGAATATTCCTGGCGCTAAACTTTATGATACGGTATTGGTATCGAAGATGAAGTTATTGGGTGAAATAATTGAAATTCGTGGCAACAAAGCATCCATTCAGGTTTATGAGGAAACATCGGGCATTGGTATAGGTGAGCCCGTTGTTTCCAATTATAGGCCTTTAAGTGTGGCATTGGGGCCGGGAATTTTAAGTAGAATGTTGGATGGTATTGGTCGTGATTTGGAAAGTTACGCTCAGTCAACGGGCTTTTATTTAGTAAGAGGTCATCAGGTCGATTCTTTGGATCACAATAAAAAGTGGGATTTTGTGTCGTTGATGAAAAAAGGTGATTTAGTAAAAACGGGTGATAAATTAGGGTATGTTATGGATGGAAATTTTAAGCATTTCATACTTGTTCCCCATACTATTGAGGGTGTTCTTGTTAGTATTGAAGATGGATCATATACCTTAGATGATCCTGTTGCTACAGTAAAGACGCACGATGGTATTGAAGATGTGGTGATGGTTCAGTATTGGCCTATTCGTAAAGGTCGGCCTTATCGCGCTAAGAAATTACCGCGCGATCCTTTGGTTACGGGGCAAAGAATTGTTGATACATTTTTCCCTGTCGCAAAAGGGGGGACGGCTTGTGTTCCGGGACCCTTTGGATCGGGTAAGACGGTTGTGCAACATCAATTAGCGAAGTGGTCGGATAGCGATGTGGTCGTGTATATTGGTTGTGGTGAGCGTGGAAATGAGATGACGGATGTTCTTAATGAGTTTCCTGAAATTGTAGATCCCCGTACTGAACAGCCGCTTATGAATAAGACTGTACTAATTGCGAATACATCAAATATGCCGGTTACCGCACGTGAAGCGTCTATTTATACGGGTATGAGTATTGCCGAGTATTTTAGAGATATGGGTTATAATGTTGCAATGATGGCTGACTCAACATCACGGTGGGCGGAAGCTTTGCGTGAGATGTCGGGGCGCCTAGAGGAGATGCCTGGGGATGAGGGATATCCTGCTTATCTTGGTTCACGTCTTGCGGAAGTATATGAGCGTGCAGGTATCGTTGATGTTTTGGGTTCTAATGAAGAAGGTTCGGTAACGATGATTGGCGCGGTTTCACCAGCAGGTGGGGACTTAAGTGAGCCTGTTACACAAGCGACGCTTAGAATGGTCAAGGTATTCTGGGCTCTTGATTCTAGTTTAGCGTATGCGCGTCATTTCCCGGCCATAAACTGGTTGGATAGTTATTCGCTTTACCAAAAGGTATCGGATGCGTATTTAGAGGGTAGTGTAAATCGTAATTATCCTAAGTATCGTCAAGAGGCGATGTTATTGCTTCAAGAAGAGAAGCGTCTTCAAGAGATAGTTCAATTAATTGGTCGTGATGCCTTAAGTGATAATGAAATTCTTAAGTTGGAAGTGGCACGGATGTTACGTGAGGACTTCTTGCAACAAAATGCTTTCCAAGAGGAAGATACCTTTACGTCTTTGGAGAAACAGGCGCTTATGTTAGAAACCATTATGGTGTTTTATGATAATGCGCAAACATATTTAGTGGACGAAAATATATTCTTAGCGGATATAACCAATATGGATGTTCTCTATGAAATTTCTCGAATGAAGTATGTTCATGAAGATAATTTAGATTCCATTCGTGGTATCTTAGATAGAGCGATTGCTGAGTTTGAAATATTGAAGTTAGGAGATCGATACCATGCGTGAGTTTAAAAATATCAAAGAAGTTGTGGGTCCCCTATTAATAGTAGAAGATGTGGAAGATGTAAAGTTTGATGAAGAAGTTGAAATTTATGTATCTGAAAATGATCGACGTATTGGAAAAGTGTTGGAAGTAGATGGGAGTACGGCTGTTATTCAGTTATATGAATCAAATATTGGTATTGAACCAGATAAGGCGCGGATTCGATTCAGAGGGAAACCTTTGAGTCTTAAGGTATCCGATGAGATGTTAGGGCGTATCTTTGATGGTAAGGGTCGCGTTAGAGATGAAGGACCGGAGTTATTAATGTACCAGGAGCGTGATATTAATGGGCAGGTTATGAATCCTGTTATGCGCGAGTATCCCAATGAGTTTATTCAAACTGGTATCTCGGCCATTGATGTACTTAATACGTTGGTTGTAGGGCAGAAACTGCCTATTTTCTCAGGGGCTGGCTTACCTCATAATGCTTTGGCGACACAAATCGCTAGGCAAGCTCAAGTTCCCAATAGTGATATTGATTTTGCGGTTGTCTTTTGTGCCATGGGTATCTCCTATGAGGAGTCGCGTTTCTTTGAGGATTCCTTTAGGGAAACAGGGGCGATGGAGCGTAGTGTCATGTTTGTGAACTTAGCCAATGACCCTGCTATTGAAAGAATATCGACGCCACGTATGGCCTTGACTGCTGCAGAGTATTTGGCTTTTGAAAAAGATATGCATGTTATTTTGATTATGAGTGATATGAGTTATTACTCTGAATCATTGCGTGAGATATCAGCATCTCGTAAGGAGATACCGGGGCGTCGTGGATACCCGGGCTATATGTATACTGACTTAGCGAGTTTATATGAGCGTGCGGGTCGCTTAAAAGGAAAGAAGGGTTCCATTACTATGATTCCTATTCTATCCATGCCTGAGGACGATAAGACACACCCAATTCCAGACTTAACAGGATATATTACAGAAGGACAGATCATTTTATCGCGTGAGTTGGACCAAGGTTTAATCCAACCTCCCATTGATGTCTTACCCAGTTTATCGCGTTTGAAGGATAAGGGTATTGGTGAAGGTAAGACACGACGTGATCATGCGGATGTTATGAACCAGTTGTTTGCATCATATGCTCATGGTAAGGAAACGATTGAACTTGCTAGTATTCTAGGAGATAGTGCGCTATCGGAATTAGATCATAAGTACGCTAATTTTGCACGCGAGTTTGAAAAAAGGTTCCTAAACCAGGGCTTTAACGAGAATCGTGAGGTCATCGAATCTCTAAATATCGGATGGGAACTCCTGTCATTATTGCCTAAACAAGAACTTAAGCGTGTCCGTGATGAGTACTTGGAAAACTATTATCAGGATGGTGAGTAAGTATGGCGAGACTTAAAGTCAATCCAACGCGACAAGAAATGCGTAACTTACGTCATCGACTTTCGATTGCTCAAAGAGGGCATCGTCTTCTTAAAGAAAAACAAGATTCCATGATTCGTGTCTTTATGGAGTATTTTGAAGAGGCGCGTATCTTAAGAAAACAAGTTGAGGATCAATTTGTTAGGGTACATGGCTCATACCAAAGTGCGAGTTTAATGGGCGAGGATTCGTTAATTCAAAAGAGTTTAATGAGTGCTCATCGTAAGATTCAATTGGAAGTTAATCGTGAATATGTATTGGGGTTGCGTGTTCCTAAGTATATTGTTGAATTTGAGTATAGTAGAAATGAGAACCAAAGTTTACTTGCGGTTCATCGTGATATTGACTTAATTCAAGAGGAGTATGTAACGTTATTGCCTAGATTAGTGGCTTTAGCAGAGATAGAGAAGAAATGTATGATGTTGGCGAGTGAAATTAAAAATACACGCAGGCGTGTTAATGCCCTTGAACACCGTACCATTCCTGATATCCAAGATACATTGGCTTTCATTGCTATGAAGATTGACGAATTGGAACGTTCGCAAAAAGCTCGTGTTATGAAAATTAATGAGAAGTAATAAATTAACAAGGCCTTAAGCATTTGCTTAGGGCCTTGTTTCATGTTCAAACTAACTAAAAGCCCTTGCTTACCTAGTAGCAACCGGTATATTTTAGCTATTTGATTAAAGTGCATTTATAGGTTGAGACAGTTATTAATATAGGATGGTTTAATGCTATGAAATATTTAGTTATTACTTGTATAAATAGGGGGTAGAAAATAAGTTTAAAATTTAATTAAAGAAAAACTGGAATGTAGTTTATACCTGCATTCCAGTTTTTTGTGTTGTAATTCTGATCAATATAAGATACGTAAGATTTATCTAATAATAATCGTATTTTCTATTTGTAGAAATTCGATCTTATAGGATCCATCGTCAATTAAGACTAGCTTTGTGATGAGGGGTTTTTGTTGGGGTATTATTTCTTTAATTATGACCATAACTTTATGGGGTCCCTCTTCTTTAATCTGCCATTGGCTTTTATCGGGAGCTTTGAAGTTTTGAGTTTTGAATGTTTCTTCAATAAACTCCATGCGGCTCATTGTAGTCTCGTTGCTTTGTTCTCCTTGGGTAATTTCTTCTTTATTACCCGATTGACTTGAATCAATGCTTTGACAACCAACCAGGCTTAGTGCGATAAAAGCGATTAGGATGCGTGTCTTCATCTATGTTCACCTACATTTCGGTAGCCCTGGACATAGTTGCCTATGATTCGACCAGGGTTAAGATATCATGTTTATGTTTTGCTTTCAATTTATTGGCGTATATTTTGGTAATATTATTTTGCTTATATATAAGGAAGAATATTTTGAGTGTTTTTTAATAAGTTAATTATATTTTTTATTTGTCTCTTTTGTGTTGACATGGGTGTGGGGGTTTGGTATTATAATCAAGCGACCTCCGGAAGAGGGTATTCAATCGGTATAAATATTGGCTTTGTCTGATGTTGATTGAGTGGCTAATTAAACACAAATTGTTAAAATAAGTGTTGACAAGTCGAACTGGATTTGATATTATAATCTAGCCGGCTTCGAGAAACGGAGCAAGCAAATGGTCTTTGAAAACTAAACAAGAAACGTCAATTTCTAATAAAGAAATAAAAGAAACAAAACTCGCTAGAGTTTAAAAAATGAGTCAAATGGAGAGTTTGATCCTGGCTCAGGATGAACGCTGGCGGCGTGCCTAATACATGCAAGTCGAACGAAGTAATTTGGATAAGTTTACTTAACTAAATGACTTAGTGGCGAACGGGTGAGTAATACATAAATAACCTGCCCCGATGTCTGGAATAACAGTTGGAAACGACTGCTAATGCCGGATATGATACTTGGAAGCATTTCTGAGTATTGAAAGATGGGATACATCGCAACGGGATGGATTTATGGCGCATTAGTTAGTTGGTGAGGTAACGGCTCACCAAGACGATGATGCGTAGCCGGCCTGAGAGGGTGACCGGCCACACTGGGACTGAGACACGGCCCAGACTCCTACGGGAGGCAGCAGT
>CAYWUU010000042.1:3961-8560 GCA_964461405.1 uncultured Erysipelothrix sp. | reverse complement strand
ATTACTAATACTTACTATATTGAAAACAACAACTTAGATCGATTAAGTTTTCAAACTATTATGAAGATAGAACAGTTTCGCCTAAAAATGAACGTAAAGATTAGATCCAGAGAGTATATCTTCTCAATATCTTCTCAAAGCACAAAAAAACCCACTATTTAAGTGGGTGTAATTTTCTTATGGCGTCCCCGGCACGATTCGAACGTGCGACCACACGCTTAGAAGGCGCGTGCTCTATCCACTGAGCTACGGAGACAAAGTCCTTGATTATTGTAACAAATCAAGGCACAAAGTACAATAGAATTAGATAATTTCTTCCTCAAATCCTTCGGTACTGTCTTTTTTAAGAAATACGAATAAGGTTTGGAACATCAAACTAATATCATTAAGCGTTGAGAAGTTCTCAATATAGTAAAGATCCATAAGCAACTTATCTCTATGAAGCGTATTATACTTTCCAAAGATTTGCGCCGTTCCTGTTAAACCAGCTTTAACTTTATAGCGCAAAGTAAACTCAGGTAGATGTTTTAATACCTCTTGAGTCACAGCAAGCGATTCAGGTCTAGGCCCCACAACACTCATTTCACCCTTAAGTATATTAATAAACTGAGGCAACTCATCCATTCTAATCTTACGCAAGATATGACCCACTTTAGTGATACGATCATCATCGACCGTAGCAGGAGCCTCACCTGAATTAACTTTCATACTTCTGAATTTATGAATCTTAAAAAGTTTACCATCTTTTGTGATTCTATCTTGACTAAAGAAAACAGGACCCCCATCTTCAAGTTTAATCGCAATAGCAAACACTATCATCAAGGGTGATGCTAGTAATAAAGCCAAACCAGAAACAAGTATATCAATAGCACGTTTGAAAAATTCTTGTGTGATCGTGATTTTTTTACTTCTATGTTGGAAGAAAATAATATCATCAACCATAAATACATCACCAGAAACAAACGGCAAACTACCAACTGATGCATTGTAATAAACATTCACATCTAACATCGCAGATCGAAGACCCACTTTTTTCAAATACTCAAAATCAACATCTAATAGAAACACATGCGAAATTTCAAGTAAATTCAAATCATTAACATCATAGTCACTATAGTAACCCAACACTTCATATTGCCGCTTATGTCGTGTTAAGAAACGATCTACTTTAGTAAGATATCTTTCATCGTTATAAATTACGATTGTTTTTTCTGCTATATAGTTTTTAAAATACAGCGAGTTTGCGAATCCAATTAAGACACGCACTACAATCAACTGAACAATATAAACTATTACTACAGCCGAAAAGTCTTCCCAAAAGGATACCCTTTGGTTATTAATGGTCATTACAATAACCGCAAAGAACGCTACAGCATTTGTGATAAATAAATTCAGGGCCATTGTGTGAAAAAGCGGACGGGTCTTCTTCTGACCAATCTCGATTTTCCCATAGACTTGAGTCATCCACACAGACATAAATGTGTACGAGCCGATCACAACGGCCAAAGTACGAGTTGCAGATTGCATTCCATCATAACGCGGCACAAACCCGCACATAAATATAATGAAAGCTAACGCATGGATGAACATCTTAAATAGATTAACTAAAATCTGTCGTTTCTTTTTATCATTCATATGTATAAAACTCCATTTTCCAAATTACATTACTAGCGTATTATATGCTCCCTATAATGTCAAACATTACAAGGATTTCACATCAATTCTCGTAATTTCAAATGTCTTATCCTCATTAACAACAACACGCGCAAAACACGGATTGCTACCGTCCCTATTATATCTAAGCGACCCAGGATTTAGACATAAAACCCCATTCACATACTCCGCATTAAACCGATGCGTATGCCCATAACACGCGATTTGACAATGATTATTGATTGCCTTAGTCGCCAACTTCTGCTCACGATCACCATAGAATTGATGACCATGGGTAACATATATCTTAAGGTCACCGACCTTCACAAACAACTCCTGCGGATACGATGTGAAATAATCATTATTGCCAGTGACTGCATAGAACTTCTCAAGATACTGCTTTTCCAACTCCATATCACCACAATGAATATACGCATCAGCCTTAGGATAAGCCTTCACTATTTTTTCAAGCGGCGCAATCAAACCATGATTATCACTACATACAATTATTTCCATACTACATCCTCCAGTTTATCTTTATAAAGCGCTTCTATTTGATGCCTAAAGTATACACTATCGCCCGTAGTCACAACACGACTTTTATGCTTCGAAGGCCAATAATTTCCACTAATAAATTCCCGAATAGGCCGTCTAGAATCCAAGAACTTTGCTTTGGAAACACGCTCGAAACTATCCAAAGCAAGCGGATAATGCGTACATCCCAAAATAATATACTCACATCCTTCCAGACCCTTTAAACCCTGCGTCAACTGCGCTTCAATAACTTCAGGACTGCTTAAATTCTCAATAGACTTCGCTAAATCAGGAAGCGCCCTTTGTATCATCGTCCCTTTATATAAATTCTGATACGCATTGGAGGCTATAGTAGCAGAAGTAGCAACCACCCCCACACAATCAACGTCCTCATCTAATTGCGAAAGCGTCAAATCAATAATTCCATAAATACGCATATCACTAAACGAACTTTGAAGCACATCAAGGGCTGTAGAGGAAACTGTATTGCAGGCCAAAAGAACATCACTAATCCCTTGGTTTTTGAACCACTGCATTGATTCAACCGCAAGCTCAATAATTTTATCTTTACTATAGTTACCATACGGCGCATTCTTTTGATCCGCGTATAATATCATCTCCAAATCAGGATACGCTTGCTTAAGGTCTTTAAAAACACTAAAACCCCCAAGACCCGAATCAAAGATACCCAACTTACGAATCTTTTCCATCAACATCATTCCATTCTACATGTAAAATCTCATATAAACGCTTTGCTACTTTAGTTGGAATAATAGCACCCAGCTCTTCCACACTAGCACTTCTCATATTCTTCAAAGAACTAAATTCCTTATATAATTTCTTTTGCGAAACAGGACCCAACCCCTCAACTTCATCAAGAATCGAACGCGTCATCGCCTTCTTTCGCAACGACTTATGATACGTAATAACAAACCTATGAACCTCTTCCTGCATCTTAGCCAACAAAGGATAGAGCGGTTCATTTACTGCCACTTCAACCAAACTACCATCCTCTAGCAAGATACCCCGCGTTCTATGGTGATCATCCTTCACAAACCCCACTAATTTAACATCTATATTCAAACTACGCAACACCTCAGCTACCGCATTAAGTTGCGTAATCCCACCATCAACTACGATTAAATCAGGAAAAGGCGTCTTCTCCTTAAGAAAACGAACATAACGACGATAACTCACTTCACGCATCCCCGCCACATCATCACTACCCGTGCTCAATTTATAGCGACGGTATAAATCCTTATTAGGTAAACCATCATCAAATACAACACACGCACTCACCGCAAAACTACCTGAAATATGAGAATTATCAAACATCTCAATTCTAAAGATATCACGATCCAAACCCACGACATCCCTTAATTGATCCAAAGATTCCTGCAACGCACTTTCTTTATGCAAAAGAAGTTCAAACTGATCCTCAAGTTGCAACTGCGCATTACGATAACCAATTTCCATTAAACTACGCTTACTACCCCGCTTTGGTATAACGACTTGCGTTTCCAAAATCTCATCAAGACCCTCTATATCACTTGGAATATAGACCTTATGGGGTAAAGGCTGATTCTCATAAAACTGAGCAATAAACGAAACAAAGCCATCCTTTGGATCCTCCAAAGTAGACTCCAATGCCATGGTCTTCTCAAGAAGCCGACCCCCACGCACAAACAATCCCACAATGGCCATATAACCCCGATGTGTAGCATAATTAAACATATCAAAATTCTCACGTTCATTAAACTGCACTTGTTGCGTCTCTTCAATATAGTTCAGTGCATCCAACTTCTCTTTATACAACTGCGCTAACTCAAAATTCAAAGCCGCACTCGCTTCCAACATCTTAGACTCAAGAGCCAACCGAAACTCACGATCATTCCCCCGCAAGACCCTAATTAAACTCTGACGCCACGCCTCAACCTCATCCTTAGATAACGGCGCATCCGTCTTATTCAATAACGTATAGATTTTATTCTTATTGGGCGCAAAACCCTCTTTAGTAGGCATAGTCTCACTTAAAAGTGATGCCATATTGCGCGCCGCCCTAGCATTAGGATACGGACCAAAATAAAGAAACTTAGGACTATGCTTACGGTCCCTAGAAACCACCACATTAGGAATCCCATCACGATTTATCTTAAGATACGGATACGATTTATCATCCATAAAGAGAATATTAAAACGCGGCCTATGTTCCTTGATTAAATTAATTTCAAGAATTAACGACTCCTTCTCTGTGCCCGTAACAATTATATCAAAATCAACCACCAAACTAACCATCTTAGTAGTCTTATGATCATGGGCACCCACAAAATAAGAACTCACACGGTTCTTAAGATGCTTCGCTTTACCCACATAAATAATGGTACCCGTTCTGTCCTTCATCAAATAACAACC
>CAYWUU010000042.1:0-3951 GCA_964461405.1 uncultured Erysipelothrix sp. | reverse complement strand
GATCCATAGGCAACAGACTTAACTTCTCTTCTAACGACGCCCTCACTGCTTCAACACCACCCGCGTAGCCCCAGCGCCCCCTTCACTAACCGAAGCCAACTCAAACGATTCAACCATCTTATGCTTACGCAAAAGATCATGAACAGCACTACGCAATTTCCCCGTACCCACACCATGTACAATACGACAGGTACCCATACGCGCCAACACACAATCATCAATATGCTTAGAAACAAGAGGCAACGCATCAGCCACCCTAAGTCCAATCACATTACATTCCATCGGCACAAAAACTGCCTTATCAACACGATGCGTACGCGCCTTCTTCTGCTTCTTAGGATCAGGAGCACCATGAATTTTAGTCACATCCTTAACCTTAACCTGCAAAGACAAAGCCCCCACAGAAACAAACGCAATATCACGCTCAATTTTATCAACAATCCCAACTTGAGACGACTTATTAATACGAACCCGATCCCCCAGTTCAATTGGCTCAACTACCACTTCCGGACGCATAGACTCAACTTCCTTCAAAATCTTATGACGCGCCGTAGGCTTACTTTCCGAATTCAAACTACGAATCTTCGCTTCCAAGGCTTCAAGTTTCTCAGTAAACTCAAGGTCCTTTTCCTGGATCCAAGCCACTTTCTCATCTTGAAGACTCTTAACTAAAGCAGCATACGCCACTTCCTGCTTAACTTTCTCATCCTGAAGCTTACGATTATCCTCTATTAACGACTCCTGAAGCGCATCATTTTCCTTAATACGCTGCCCCAATATCTCCAAAAGATTATCAGCTTCAAAAGTACTCTCTTTTTTATATGCTTCCGCCTTATCAATAATTTCCTTAAAAATTCCCAGACGCGAAGCAATCGCTAACGCATTCGATTCCCCCAGAACATGCTCCTTATACTTATACGTCGGTTTAAGATTCTTCATATCAAACTCAACCGATGCAATTAAAATATCATCATACTGCGTACCATACTTCTTAAGTCCAGAGAAGTGCGTCGTTGCCACAACCCAACAGCCCAACTCCCTAAAGTAATCCAAGATGGCCATCGACAACGCCTCCCCTTCAAGAGGATCCGTTTGCGAGCCCAACTCATCCAATAATACCAACGACTTAGAAGATGCTTCACTCGTCACATGCTTAATGGTTTCAAGATGCGCAGAAAAAGAAGACAAAGACCGTTCAATAGACTGCTGGTCACCAATGTCCACAAAAATCTGATCCACCATCATAACTTCACACTTATCTGCTAAAACAGGAAACCCCGCCAAACTCATCATCACAAACAATCCCATTGTCTTAAGGGTAACACTCTTACCCCCCGTATTGGGACCACTAATTAAAATCATCTTATGCGGTGCAGACAACGAATACGTATTCGCTACTACTTCCTTAGGATCAATCAAAGGATGACGCGCATTCTCAATATATAAAGAGTCTACGGTAATGGTAGAAACCACCCCGTTATGCTCATGACCCCAAATAGCCTTCGCAAACAAAGCATCCAACATAGCACACGTCTGCAAATTCGCTTCAAGTTGCAACGAAACCTTCCCCACATCCATAGAAATCACAGCACAAATTCGATCTATTTCTTCCATTTCCATATGCAATAAACTATTTAACTCACTTTGAAGACGCGTCAAAAAAGCCGGCTCAAAATACACCGATTGCCCACTGGAAGAAGATCCAAGTACACTCCCCTCAAAGCGATTCTTATCACCAGGCTTAAGTAAAAACGTCTGACGACCATGATGAAGCGTTACCACACTTTCAACCAAAGCATCCCTATTTTTACTCAAAAACTCCTGCGTACGACTATCTATATTATGACGCACCCCTTTAATCTTCTGACGAATTTCCATTAACGCCTTAGAAGCACGATCTAAAACCTCACCATTATCACCAAACGCATTATTAATACTATGACTCACATCAGGATGCAACACCAAACTATCAAACAAATCATCCAAACTATCATAGCGCACATCCAAACCCAAGTAATGCTTCTTTAACCGATCGCTCCCTTGGATAAAACGCCCCACCGCAATCAACTCATCAATGGCCAATACAGCACCCTTACCACTGCGACTCAACGAAGCACTCACATCCGTGATTCCACCAAAGGAAAATGGCGCCTGAGTTTGCAACATTTCCATGGCATCCTTCAAACGCTTAAGATCACGATTTACCACTAACATAGAGTACGAAACCGAAGACTCCAAAATGCGCTTTTTACCCAACGAAAACGAGGCCTTAGCACTAACACGCTCTAAAATCTTATCAAACTCAAGACGAACCATTACATCATTCATACGACTTCAAAAACTCCCTTATCTCATCCCCTGAAAATCCATTACGCGCCAACAACTCCACAATATCACGCTTCTGCGTAGAACTCAGGCCCTTATTGCGAATTAAACTTTGAATCAAAGCATCATCATTAAACTTCTTATCAACAACTTCAATAACCGAAACAACATGCTCCTCAATTAACGACAACTTACTGATTTCAATAATGTCCCGTCCATTGGTAACAACAGGAAGCCCCAAGAACAAGACCAATAGAAACATATACACCGCAAACTGAAACACACCAAAACCCGCACCCACAAAAGAATTCACTTGCTTAATCAAAGGCATCTTAGAAATAAACGACGCAATCGGCGTTAGCACCATTAAAGCAATCCGAATAATCACAAACAAAATAACCAACCACACCAAACGACTCGCATAATTAGCAACAAACGCATCAATATTACCCAACCCCGAAGCACTATACGAAACGATGGGAACAATTTCCGCAGCCACATCCGAAAAAATCCATGCAATTAAAAGCGATACCAACGTAGTTACCAAGCCCATCAACTGCAATAATAACCCCCGTTTATAGCCTCTATAAATACACAGCAATAACACAATTAATAAAAAACCATCCATATAAATAATAAAATCATTAGGAAACTCAAACATTTAATCACCTCTTGTTTATCTCATTACATTATACACAAGAAACACCAATATAAAAAGAAGCAAACAACAAGAGCATCCCCCATCATTTCAAACAAAGACCCCTACACTTTACCTAGACACAAGTAAAAAAGAGAAGTTCAACGAACTCCCCTCAAATCTAACTCATATAGTACTCAGCTTGCGTTTCAAATAACTGACGATAAATACCCGCCTCGATTCTCATCAACGCACTATGATTTCCTTCCTCAATAACTCTACCCTTATCAAACACAATAATACGATCAGAGAAGCGCGAACTACTCATGCGATGGGAAATATAAATAGCCGTTCTATTCTCAATCAACTCATTAAAATGATTATATATTTCAAACTCACTCATTGGATCCAAAGCAGCCGTGGGTTCATCCAAAATAATCATCGGAGAATCCTTATACCACGCTCTAGAAATCGCTATTTTCTGGGCTTCACCACCCGAAAAAGAAATACCATCATTATACTCCGCTTTCAACACAGAATCCAAGCCCCTATCAAGGTTCCTTATTTTTTGACTCATATCCGTAGTTTCAAGCGCCGCCTGAATTCTATCCTCATTCACAGAATAATTCGACACAATATTTTCCTTAACCGTAAAAGGATATAACGCAAAGTCCTGAAATACTATACTCAAATTAGTCATAACTTCCGATATAGATAAATCCAAGATATTAACGCCATTCATAAGAATTTCACACTCAGTCGGTAGATAAAGACGCGTCAGCAGCTTAACCAACGTCGTTTTACCCGCACCATTACGACCCACTACTGAAATACGCTCACCATGATGAATCTTAAAACTCACACCATCCAATACCTTAGTATCACTACCAGGATACTTAAACGATACATTCCTAAACTCAATTTCCATCGTATCACTGGGTTTAACCGTTTCATCAATTCTAACCTCAGAAAGTGCCAAATAATCAATA
>CAYWUU010000041.1:0-8770 GCA_964461405.1 uncultured Erysipelothrix sp. | reverse complement strand
CTAAGTCCATCAAAACGATCCCCCACTACATCCACAAAATCAACCCCAGAGAAGAACACCGGCACCAAAAGGTCCGTAAGATCCTGTGCCTTATTAGTTGCGATAGCAACCTTAACACCCCGATTCTCAAGTTCTCGCAATAACTCCAAAATACCCTCATATGGCTTAGACATTACCGTTAGATTCTGACGATACACGCTCATAAAGTCCGCAAACGCTCCATCAATATCCTCATAATCATCAGGAAAAGCGCGCTCAACTAACTTCCTCACACCATTACCCACAAACACACGATAAGCATCCATTGGATGCTTATCAAAACCCCTAGCCTCTAAAACACTATTTACGCTATTACCAAGATCCGCCAACGTATCCAAAAGCGTCCCATCCAAATCAAAAATAACCCCTATCACAAAACACCTTCAAACTTTCTATTATCATAGCGCGGCATATAAAACACCGTCTTATCCATACTCTTAGACCAATCAATAAAACTATCAATATCCCGATAATCATTAAACCGCGTTGGGAAAAAGACCTTAGGTCCAAGACCCACAATGGCATAGCGCGCCGCCTCTTCATAATCTTTTTGATTACTAGGATCAACCCCAAAGATCAACACATCCACCGGCGCATACTTCATAATAGGACTCATGGCACTAATAAAGTCCCGTTTCAAAACATCATACGATTTCACACTCGAACTTTGAGCAATACCCATGGAGCCCCCATAAAAAATAGAAACATCCTTCTCTTTAATTAAATAAGACATACCACCATTACCCGAATCAAAGCTAAAAACCTGCGCAAAGCCAAAATGAATATTCTCATTATCACCCATCATAAATACCTTACGATACGGATTAAACTCAAAATCATCAGAAAAAATACTCGTTTTATCATAAGACAAAACACTTTGCGAGAAATACGCCGGATCATTTTTAGAAACAATAAACAACAACGGCTTATCGCGACGCAAATAATTCCCCGATAATTTCCCTTCAACAAAATCAAATACATAAGTAGCGCGATCGGACTCCACTACATAACCATTATTATTAATGTACTCAATATTCATACGTATGTCCTCCTACTAATTATTATACTATAGAAAAAGCACTGTTCACAACAGTGCTTAAGTAAGTTCAGATTGCCCCGTATAGAGTGAAGCATAACGACCCTTAAGCGCCAGCAAGTCATCATGACTACCCCGCTCAATAATTTCACCCTTCTCCAAAACAATAATTGCATCCGCATTTCTAACGGTAGAAAGCCTATGTGCAATCACAAACGTAGTGCGCCCTTCCATCAAACGATCCATTCCCACTTCAATCAACGACTCCGTACGCGTATCAATAGAACTCGTAGCTTCATCTAAAATAAGAATCTTAGGATTTGCGACAGCAGCACGGGCAATATTTAATAACTGCCGCTGCCCCTGAGACAAACTCTCACCCGAGCCATCAATAATCGTTTGATAACCATGTTCAAGTTGCATTATAAAATGATGCGCATTGGATAACTTAGCCGCCTCAATACAAGCCTCATCACTCGCCTCTAAATTACCATAACGAATATTTTCCATGATCGATCCCGTGATCAAATTCGTATCCTGCAATACCATCGCAATATTCTTACGCAAGCTATAGCGATCAATACCATAGATACTCTGACCATCCAAAGTAATTTCACCCTCTTGAATATCATAAAATCTCGAAATTAAATTAATAATTGTAGTTTTCCCAGCACCCGTTGAACCAACGAACGCAATCTTTTGACCCGACTTAGCCCAAAAGGAAACGCCCCTTAAAACCGGGTCCTCAGGATTATAGCCAAAGACAACATTTCGAAATTCAACATCCCCAACTACATCACCTAATATAATATCCGCTTCCTTTACCGACTCAAGCGGCCAGTCCAATAATTCAAAAACACGCTCTGCAGCAGCCAACGACGACTGCAATATTGTATATTGGCTCGCCAACATATTAATAGGTCTACCTAAGGTACGCGTCATATTAACATAAGCCCCTAAGTTACCAATGCTCAAGCGGTTATTAATCGACAAATAGCCCCCTACCACACCAATTAAAGAATAATTCATTGAATTCACATTTTGCATTAAAGGAAACATTAAAGACGAAGCGGCTTGCGCAATACGCGTTTTTTGACGATACGTATCAGAGTGCGAAACCAACGTCTCAAAGGCCTTTGCCTCGTGATTAAACAACTGCATGACAGTTTGACCCTCAACACTCTCCTCAATATAGCCATTTAAGGCCCCCAGATAGTGCTGCTGCTGCTTCGAATACTTTCTACTAACCTTAACGACCTTACGCGACATCAACGTCAACAAGGGCAATATACCTAAAGTAAGCAAAGAAAGCACCGGACTTAAAATTATCATATATACAATCGTTCCAAATAAAGTCATAATATTTATTACAATTGAAGCCGCCGCCGAACTTAAGCCCTCTGTCACCAAATCAACATCATTGGTAAAACGACTCATCAAATCACCATGAGTATTCATATCATGATACTTAACATCCATTCTAAGCATACGCGAGAACATATCGGAACGAATGCTAAAGACCGTACGCTGAGAAATAATCAACATCAACTTCGAAGCAACGTAACTCATAACTACTTCCGCCGCATAAATAAATGATAGAAACACTAACATAAGCGTCATTTGAGTAGTCACTTCACTACGCGATATGACACCTTTCAATCCATTTTCAATGATCGTGATTACTGGAGAAAGTGCATACGATCCATAGAGAGCCGCTAAAGTAGAGAGCGCCGATAACACAATAACCACAAACAACATCAACTTACTATGACCCAAATACACCAACAAACGCCCTAACGTCTGCATTTGCGAAGTAGGTTTATCCGTTCTAACACGCTTACTCATGCTAATACCCCACTTTCTTCACGCATCTGCGACTTGTAAATCTCTTGATAAACACCACACGATTTCAATAAAGAATCATGATCACCAATACCCACAAGTTCACCCTCATTCAATACAACTATTTTATCCATCTTAGATACAGAACTAATCTTTTGTGCAATATTAATTAAGGTCATCCCCTCAAACTGCGAACCAAGCGCCTCCATAACCTTCGATTCCGTGGCCGCATCTAAAGCCGAAGTCGAATCATCCAAGATTAACACCTTAGGGTTCATGACCAAAGCACGAGCAATGCACAAACGCTGGCGCTGACCCCCAGAGAAATTCAATCCACCTTGCTGCACTTCACTCGCAAAACCCAAATCACTATCCGCAATAAAGTCATAAATAGAAGCAGCTTTAGTAGCCTGCCTCAAAACCTCATGCGATGCCTCTTCATTACCCAATTTCAAATTACTTTCAATGGTCCCCTTAAATAACACGTTCTTCTGCGGAACAAACCCAAAAATTGAACGCAAATTACTCACATCATAATCCAAAACATCCACACCATCCACATAAATACTACCTTCACTCACATCAATCAAACGCCCCAATAAATTAATCAAAGTACTCTTTCCACTACCCGTACTCCCAATAACACCAATTTTATCACCCGGGTTAATGGTCAAATTAATATCCTTAAGAGCATACGATGCATCCTCAAAATACTTAAACGACACCGCATCAAAAACAACAGAACCCCTAGGATCCATATTCACATAAGCACCCTCTTTACTAGCGATATCAACCTTTGTATTAAAGATTTCATTAACACGCTGAATTGATGCTTTGGAACGCGTCATCATCATAAATACCTGCGTAATCATCATCATAGAAAACATAGTAAAGCGAAGATAATTAATAAACACCAATAAATCACCAATACTAATCACATTCACATCAATGATTAAATGCGTCGCCATATACATGATTCCAATAGAAGCAAAATTAATAGCAGCCATCAAAGCCGGATCAATCAACAACATTAAAGTATGAGCACGCATGGACGTATTATAGAAATCCTGATTCACACCCCTAAACTGTTCATCTTCCATATCTTCCCTAACGAAAGACTTAATAACCCGAACATTAATCAACGACTCCTGAATCTTACGACTCAAATTATCTAATTTCTCCTGCAAAGTCACAAAACGAGGAAACCCCATATATATAATTACAGTAAACAACAACGCCAATAGAAACACCGCCACAAACGGAATCTGTGCCAACGTTTTATTCGCTCTAAAGGTAAATATAATTGTACTTATCAAAAGAACCGGTGCCCTAACAAGCATCCTCAAGGTCATTAATAGCGTACGCTGTAAAAAATCAATATCGTTTGTTAGACGCGTGATCAACGTAGCTGTTTGAAACCTATTCATATTCTTAATTGAAAACGACTGAATCTTTTTATATAAATCACTACGCATATTATGAGCAACATGCGTGGTTACCGTGGTAGGAATCACCAATCCAAATATAGAAACAACAATTCCCAAAAGCGCAAAACCGACCATTTGAAATCCAACTTTCAAAATCAAATCCATGTCCGCATTCGCAATCCCTACATCAATTATCGAACCCATAAGTTGAATTTGATAAAGCTGAATAAAGGCATCCGAGGCCACAAAAACAATTCCCAAAAAAGCAATAGCCGCAAAAGGCTTCAAGTACTTCAATATCAACTTCATACAGACTCACCCCTCATATCATCCAACATCCTTTCAAACATATCTAACATCTTCGCCTTCTCACCCTCAGACAACGAAGCAAACATTCTCTCGTTAATATCATTAAAACCCAAACGACAGGCATCAGACACCTGTTCACCCTCTTGACTAAGACTCAATACATAACGCCTGCGATCTTTCTCATCAATATCCCGTCTAATTAAACCACTCTTTTCCAAGCGCTTTAAACTCACCGACAAGGACTCCTTACTCACATTCAAATCCAAAGCCAACTGCGTCAAAGTAACTTTAGGATTAGACTGCAAACTAAAAAGAACCCGGTGTTGTCCCAAGTAAATATTATATTTTTTCAAAAAATTCTGAAGTTGCGTCCTATGTTCCCATACCAAGAGACGAAACATTCCACTTAAATCTATATCCATTAAATCTCCTTTAGTTAATCACCTAACTAATTATATCAAAAAATAGAGGGCAGTTCAATTAACTACCCTCCTAAAACTAAATTTGCTTCTTATAAATCTCTAACTCAACACCATTAGCCCAAATGAAATGTCCCGGAGAAATTTCATGGAATGCTGGCTTATCCACAGAATAATCATGAATGGATGTGTCATAAATAATATGTTCCTTTTTCTTTTCAAGAATTGGATCTGGCAACGGTACGGCCGATAGAAGCGATTGCGTATACGGATGTAAAGGATTCTTAAATAACTCCTCTGTTTCCGCTAACTCAACAATAACCCCCTCATGAATTACCGCAATACGATCCGAAATAAAACGAACCACCGATAAATCATGCGCCACAAATAAATACGTTAAACCCGATTCATTTTGAAGATCCTTAAGTAAGTTAAGAACCTGAGCACGAATTGAAACGTCTAAAGCCGAAATAGGCTCATCAGCCACCACTAACTTAGGTTCCATAACCAAGGCACGCGCAATACCAATACGCTGACGCTGCCCCCCTGAGAACTCATGAGGATAACGCGTCAAGTGCTCCGGTAAAAGCCCAACCTTATTAATCATGCTTTCAACCTTACGAATACGATCTTCTTCACTATCATACAATTTAAAGTTATGAAGACCCTCAGAGATTATATAATCAACCGTGGCACGCTCATTAAGCGAAGCAGCAGGGTCTTGGAAGATCATTTGCACATTACGAACAACATCCTTCTCCTCAGCCTTACTTAACTTACCATTAATCTTCTTACCATCATAAATAATATCACCATGTGATGTCTTATTGATACGCACAATAGCACGACCAATCGTAGTTTTACCAGAGCCACTCTCTCCTACTAAAGAGAACGTCTCACCTTTATAAATATCAAAATTTACTTTCTTAACAGCTACAAACTTCTTCTTACCAGCACCAAAGGTAACCTCTAAGTCTTTAACCGATAATAGAACTTCTTTATTATTAGTCATTTAGCAACCCTCCATGCTTTCCATATGTACCACCATCTTTAACCATATCCAATATCTTCTCATGAAGGTTTTGAATAATTTCAGGTTTCTCAACCTTAGGCGCTCTTGGATCTAATAACCAAGTTTTAGCCTTATGCGTTGGTGAAACTTCAAAGAAAGGCGGTTCCTCAACAAAATCCACTTCCATTGCGTAAGGATTACGCGGTGCAAAAGCATCCCCTTTAATTTCACTATAAAGAGACGGAGGTGTACCAGGAATTGAAAATAACGACTCCCCCTTAACACCCAATTGCGGTAAGGAAGAAAGCAAACTCCAAGAATAAGGATGTTGCGGATTATAGAAGATCTCCTCAACATTACCCACTTCAACAATCTGACCCGCATACATAACTGCAACACGATCAGCAACCGAAGCCACAACTCCCAAATCATGAGTAATATAGATAGTTGTAAACTTATACTCATCTTGTAAATCTTTAATTAACTCAATGATTTGCGCCTGAATCGTAACGTCAAGAGCCGTAGTTGGTTCATCACAAATCAACACATCTGGCTTACAAGCCAAAGCAATTGCAATAACAATACGCTGACGCATCCCCCCAGAATATTGGAACGGATACTCATGAAAACGTCTTTCAGGTTCAGGAATTCCCGTACGCTGCATTAATTCAAGCGCCAAAGCCTTAGCCTCTTCCTTAGATTTACCCTGATGCTTAACAATAACTTCAGAGATCTGAGAACCAATCGTTAAAATTGGATTCAAAGAGGTCATCGGATCTTGGAAAACCGTAGCAATTTTCGATCCACGAATACCTTCCCAATCTTTATCCGATACTAAACTAACTAAATCTTTGTCCTCATACATAATTGATCCACTAGTAATTGAACCATTGGAATCAAGCATTCCCGTAAACGTTTTAGTCAATACTGATTTTCCCGAACCAGACTCCCCAACTATCGCCAAAGTCTCACCATCATATAAATCAAGTGAAACACCACGAATAGCTGTAAGAACGCGGTCACGAACTTTAAATTGTACTGATATGTCTTTTGCAGACAAAATAGCTTTTTTATTCATTCTAACCCTCCTTACATGTGAGTCTTTGGATCTGAAGCATCAGCCAAAGCCTGTCCAACAATATATAATGAAATAGTTACAATCGCCAATACACCTACTGGAATCCAGAATAAGTATGGGTGTGTCCCCATATTCATAACATAATCCGAAATAGTACGACCTAATGACGGTACTGAGGCTGGCAATCCAACACCTAAATAAGATAAGAATACCTCATATGAAATAAAGGATGGCAATGTCCCTGCAATATCAGTCACAATAATCGAAATTAAGTACGGAAGAATATTCTTAGTAATCATACGGTGTGTAGGCGTACCCAAACACTGCGACGCTAAATTATATTCCCTATCACGCATAATCATAACTTGAACACGAATTAAATAAGCAGTCCCAATCCAGGTAGTTACCGTCATCGCAAACAATAGATTCCAGAAACCAGAACCAAATGCATACGCAAGAACCATGACTATCAATAAAGTAGGAACGTTAGAAATAACGTTATATACTTCAATCATAACACGGTCAACTTTCTTAGAATAACCCCAGATGGCCCCCACTGTAATACCAATAATAGTTGTAACAATCGTAGCTAGAATACCAATACTAATCGAAGTACGCGCTCCAGCCCACACTACATCAAATAAAGAGTGACCGTTCTTATCTGTACCAAATGGAAACTCCAAACTTGGCCATAAATAACGACGCCCAAAATCATTAACGTGTGTATTGTCCATATAATCATAATTAGAAAATAAAGGTTGAATATAAGCAAAAGCAAATACAAGAGCCAATACCACTAAAAGAAACATGGCAAGTTTATTAGATCTAAACTTACGCCAAACACTCTTCCAATAGGAATAGCGCGGCGCGTCAATTTTTTCTGCAGCAAGTGCATCCAACTCAACACGAACAAACTTGTTATCTAAATTTCTATCACTCATTAGTTGCTACCCCCTTTATTACTTAAGCTAATACGAGGGTCAACTTTAGTTAATAAAATATCTCCTGCAAATACCGCAATAATTGACATGGTTGTGAATATAAATAACAGACCAATAACCATTCCATTATTATGTCCCTTAATCGCATCAGGAAGCATTTTACCCATTCCAGACATCGCAAATACTGTTTCTGTAATCGTAGCCCCTTGAATCGCCCCAACAATAGAACGAGGAATTCCATTTGTAATTGGAATAATAGCGTTTCTAAAGATATGACGCGAAGCGATTTCTTTATCATTTAAACCTTTAGCCTTCGCAAACTTAACATAGTCTGCAGACTGTTGATCAATCATATAACGACGAATCCAAATAACTAATCCCGAAATGGATAATAACCCTAATGTTAAGGTTGGAAGAACATACGATCTAATATCCCCTGGCCCCAGCAATGGGAACAGAATAGGAAATCCTAATTTACCACCTAAGAATCTAAAGAAGTAAATAAAAGCTAATGAAGGTACTGAAATCAAAATCGTAACAACACCAACACCGATTGTGTCAGGTAATAAACCTTTCTTACGAGCAAGATAAACACCAGCTGGAACACCAATTGAATACGCTATAAATACTGCTATAGTACCAGTAATCAAGGAAGTTGATAACATTG
>CAYWUU010000040.1:1342-8927 GCA_964461405.1 uncultured Erysipelothrix sp. | reverse complement strand
TTTATCATGCTTATATTATAATGCAAGTTAAAAAAACATTAAAACCTAGTCTTAACGTTTAAGTGTATTAAAAAAGAGCTATGGAAATCCATAGCTCTAAGTTTAACTATTTTTTAAGGTTAAAGAATGTATTAATTCCAGAGTACTTAGCAGCACTTCCTAATTGATCCTCAATACGGATTAATTGGTTATACTTAGCTAAACGGTCTGTACGACTCATAGAACCAGTCTTAATTTGACCTGCATTGAATGCAACAGCAATGTCAGCAATAGTTGTATCTTCAGTTTCACCCGAACGGTGTGAAACAACAGAAGTAAATCCAGCACGCTTAGCCATTTCCATAGCATCAAATGTTTCAGTTAAAGTACCAATTTGGTTAACTTTAATTAAGATTGAGTTTGCTGAACCTTCTTCAATACCACGCTTAAGAATAGCAGGATTTGTAACGAATAGGTCATCACCAACAATTTGGATCTTATCACCTAAACGCTCATTAAGTACTTTCCAACCATCCCAGTCTCCTTCTGCTAAACCATCTTCAATTGAAACAATTGGGTACTTAGCCACAAGTTCTTCATATAGGTCAATCATTTGGTCACGCGTCATGACTGCGCCCCCTGATTTAGCTAATACGTAGTTACCTGTTTCAGCATCAAAGAATTCAGAAGCCGCAACGTCCATCGCAAGAACAAAGTCTTCTCCTGGAACATAACCTGCTTTTTCAATCGCCTTAACGATTACTTGAAGTGGTTCTTCATTACTTGCTAGGTTTGGAGCAAATCCACCTTCATCCCCAACAGCGGTAACATGACCCATTTCTTTCAATACAGAACGTAATGCATGGAATACTTCAGAACCCATACGTAAAGCTTCCTTAATACTTGGAGCACTTACTGGCATAATCATGAACTCTTGGAAATCAACGGATGAGTCAGCGTGTGATCCCCCGTTAATAACGTTCATCATTGGAACTGGTAATTCCTTAGCATTAAATCCACCTAAGTATTGGTATAGAGGAATTCCATAGTAATCAGCAGCAGCAATAGCAGCAGCCATAGAAACACCTAAGATAGCATTCGCACCTAACTTCGACTTGTCATGAGTACCATCAAGGTCAATCATAGTTTGGTCAATTAAGTTTTGGTCACGAACATCAAATCCGATTAAAACATCAGCAATGATTTCGTTAACGTTATCAACTGCCTTTAAAACACCTTTACCACCAAAACGGCTCTTATCACCATCACGCAACTCAAGCGCTTCACGCTCACCAGTTGATGCACCAGATGGTACCATAGCACGTCCAAATGCACCCGATTCAGTAGTTACCTCAACTTCAATAGTTGGGTTTCCTCGTGAGTCAATTACTTCACGAGCATATATATCAACAATATATGGCATAATTTTTTCCTCCTATTAGCCTAATTAAATAGCGTCAATGATTGCTTTAAATGAATCAACTTTAAGAGAAGCTCCACCAATTAAAGCACCATCAACATCTTCTTGTGACATGTATTCCTTAATGTTTTCAGGATTAACCGATCCACCATATTGGATACGAACCTTACTCGCAACGTCATCACCAAATAAATTCTTAACTTCATCACGTACTAAAGCACACGTATTTTGAGCAATCTCAACCGTTGCACTCTTACCGGTACCAATAGCCCAAACAGGCTCATACGCAATTACTAAGTTAGCAACATCTGCACCATCTAAACCAGATAAGCACCCTGCAACTTGCTTACGAACTACACTTTCAGTCTTGTCAGCCTCGAATTCAAATAAAGTTTCACCCACACAAACAATAGGCGTAATTCCTGCAGCAATACAAACTGCAGCCTTCTTTTGAATATCAGCATCGGTTTCATTAAAGTACTGACGACGCTCAGAGTGACCTAAAACCACCCATTTAGTTCCAAGTTCCGCTAGCATACCCACTGAGATTTCCCCAGTATACGCACCATTTGGTTCGAAGTGAACATTTTGTGCTGCAATATGTAAATTCTTAGCAGCCTTAATTGAAGTATCCAAAGCCGTAAAAGGTACCGCTACTCCAAAATCTGCTTTATCTGTAACAAATCCATCCACACCAGAAACAAACTCTAATGCTTCAGCATTCGTCTTATTCATTTTCCAATTACCAAAAATAACTGGTTTTCTCATATTAAGCCTTCTCCTCTATAATCGCAATTCCCGGTAATTGCTTACCTTCCATAAACTCTAAGCTAGCACCACCACCTGTAGATATGTGGGTAATTGCATCTCTAAATCCAAGTTGAATCGCAGCCGCAGCACTATCGCCACCACCAATTACACTTAAGACACCCGGTAGTTCTGTAATGGCCTTACAAACTTCTAAAGTTCCCTTAGCGAAGTTTTCAAACTCAAACACACCCATAGGACCATTCCAAACAACAGTCTTAGCGCCTTCTAGTTCTTTTTTAAACAATTCAATCGTTTCAGGACCAATATCAAGACCCATCATATCACTAGGCATATCCTCAGTTTTAGCCACTGCAAACTTAGCATCAGGCGCAAACTTATCAGCCACGATATTATCAATTGGCAAGATTAACTTACCATTTGCTTTTTCCAATATTGACTTAGCTACATCAATGCGATCATCTTCAACCAAAGATGTTCCAATTTCATAGCCCATAGCTTTGAAGAATGTATAAGCCATACCGCCACCAACAATAATCTTGTCCGCTACTTTCAATAAGTTCTCAATAACATTAATCTTGTCACTTACCTTAGCACCCCCTAAGATAGCCACAAATGGATGTTCAGGATTATTAATAGCATCCCCTAAGAACTTCACTTCTTTTTCAACTAAGAAACCAAGTGCTGATGGTAAATGCTCAGCAATTCCTACCGTTGAAGCATGAGCACGGTGAACCGTACCAAATGCATCAGAAACAAATAACTCCCCAAGACTTGCCCAATAAGCACCTAATCCTGGATCATTCTTAGTTTCACCCACTTCATAACGCGTGTTTTGTACAAGAATGATTTCGCCATCATTCATATTCGCAACCGAATCTTCAAGAACCTTACCACGTGTCACATCCACAAATGTAACTTTCGCATCAGGAACTAACTCTTGAAGGCGCACTGCAACAGGAGCCATGTTATTTTTTTCCTTATCCGCAGCAGTCTTCGCATCATCCTTATGATTTATCTTACCTAAGTGAGACATAAGAATAATCTTAGCATTATTTTCTAGTAAATAATTAATAGTAGGTAATGCCCCTAAAATACGGTTATCATCAGTAATAACACCATCTTTTAGCGGAACATTAAAATCTACACGCACAATTACGCGTTTACCCGCTACATCTAGATCTCTGACCGTCTTTTTAGCCATAATTTCCTCCTTATATAACACAAGTATTATATCAAAATAATAAGATACTTACAACGCTATTTATAACCCCTTGACCATTAATTAACAAGTTAAACGGTTACATTAAAAAGCAGGGTACTACTTAATTCTGTACCCTGCATTATTAATAGCCATTTCAGCCGCTCTAATAGCATCGTTATCGCCCACAACCGTAACACTTCCACTACTTAAGCTAATCGTATAGTCAACACGCGTATTCGATAACTCAGCTTCAATGCGCTGAACACACTTTTCGCATGACATATTTTCTACAAATATAATATGAGTTTTAGACATAAATCTTCCTCCTTGCTTTATATTCTAAACTTAAACCTTCTTAAACGCAATGCATTTAATACCACTGACACACTACTAAAGGCCATAGCCGCCCCAGCAATCATTGGATTTAACAACGGCCCGTTAAATAACGCATAGAATAAGCCCGCCGCAAAGGGAATACCAATGATATTATACGCAAAGGCCCAAAATAGATTCTGCTTAATATTCTTGATCGTTGCTTTACTCAAACTAATCGCATCAATAAGAACATTCAAATCCTCTTTCATCAATACAACCTTAGCACTATCAACAGCCACATCCGTTCCACTACCAATGGCCACACCCACATCCGATTGCACCAAGGCCACCGCATCATTAATTCCATCCCCAACCATGACAACCTTCTTACCTTGATCTTGAATCGATTTCACAAAGTCAGCCTTTTCATCAGGTAAGACTTCCGAAATAACCGTGTCAATCTTTAAACTAGTCGCAATGGCTTGTGCCGTATCGCGATGATCACCCGTCAACATAACTACTTCAAGACCCAACTTATGAAGACCCGAGACTACTTCAAAGGCCTCTTCTTTAAGCGTATCCGCCACAGCAACCATCCCTACTAACTTACTATCATAAGCCGCCAACATCGCTGTTTTACCCTGCTTAGCCAAGCGTGTAATATCAGCAGATACCTTAGTATCAAGTTCAATATTAACATCACCCATAAAGGCTTCATTACCTACATATAGCATCTTACCCTCATAAAGACCCTGAACACCACGACCCATGATGGCTTTAAATTCTTCAGCTTCAGATAAAGTAATTCCCTTATCCAACGCCCCTTCAACAATGGCCTTCGCCAAAGGATGCTCACTGCTGTTTTCAATGGATGCAACCATACCCAAGAACATATCATCCTTCATATCATAAGAAATAACATCCGTAACCTTAGGTTTACCGTGCGTTAAAGTACCTGTCTTATCAAATACCACACTATCAACATGAGCCAATTGCTCCAAGGCTTCAGCCGACTTCATAAAAATTCCACGACTCGCCCCTACACCAGTCCCAACCATAATGGCAGTAGGCGTAGCCAATCCAAGCGCACAGGGGCATGCAATAACTAGAATAGTCACAAAGATTGTCAAACTAAACTCAATATCACCACTCACAAAATACCAAATCAAACCCGCGACCACCGCTAAACCCATGACAACGGGCACAAATACAGCCGCAACCTTATCAGCAATCTTTGCGATAGGTGCCTTATCATTTTGAGCATCCTCGATCAACTTAACAATTTGAGCTAACTTCGTATTACGATTATCCACCGTTGCTTCAATTAATAACCTACCATTGATATTTAAGGTACCCATGACAACACTATCACCAACACTCTTATCGACCGGTAAACTCTCACCCGTCAACATAGATTCATCAATAGCACTGCTACCAGAAATAACCTTGCCATCCATTGGAATGGAGGCACCGGGTCTAACCACTAACATATCCCCCACAACAATCTCATCAACATCAACCTCAACCTCTTCACCCTCTTTAAATAAAATCGCTACTTTAGGTTTAAGATGAAGCAATGCCTTAATGGCACTGGTTGTTTTTTGCTTACTGACTTCTTCCATATGCTTACCCAAGCCAATCAAAGTCAAGATAACACTCGCCGATTCAAAATATAAATGATGCGCAAAACCAACATCACCCATATATATACGAAATACCCCATAAAAACTATATAAAATAGCTGCTGAAGTTCCCACTGCAACTAAAGAATCCATATTAGGAAACCCACGAAACAGTGTCCTAAACCCCCGCACAAAGATGGATCTATATAAATATACAACGGGAGCAGTCACCATAATTTGAAACACAGCATAGTTTATCGCATTAATATCTGGATCAATCAAAGCAGGTAAGGGAAACGACTTAATAACCATAGGACCCATGGTTACTACTAAAATAATACCCGCAAACACAAGCCCCAAGATGACGCGCATAAGCGCACGCTTCTGCTCTTTTTCATCACCCTCATCCACTACATTACCCTCATACCGCACCGCTTTATAGCCCACGGTTTCAATACTTTTAATAATATCATCGGACTTCACCATGGCCGGATCATATTCAAGATGTGCCTTCTCACCTAATAGATTAACACTAATACTACCGACACCCTCTAAAGCCATTACTCCTTTTTCAATGGAAGCCACACAGCTCGCACACGTCATTCCCTCTATAGACAAATCAAGCGCCTTCATTTCACTGGGCACAGAGGCCTCATAGCCGCTGTTTTTAACCGCTTCAATAACACGCACATTATCTATTTCATCCTCAAACGTAACGAATGCTTTATGTGTCATCAAATTGACATTAACATCCTTTACACCCTCTATATTACTGATGGCCTTTGAAACATGCGCCACACAACTTGCACACGTCATACCCTCTACATTATATTCTTGTTTATGCATAACTATCCTCCTAAGCAATTAGCTTTGACATCAAAGCCACTACTTCATTAATTTTCTCTTCCTCATTGCCTTCTCTAAATGCATCGGAAACACAATGCGTCAAATGTTGTTTAAGCATCGCTTCATTTGCTTTCTTCAACAAAGAAATCGTTGCCAATATCTGATGCGATATATCCACGCAATACCGATCGTCTTCACTCATTCGAATCGAAGCCTCCAATTGAGACTTAGCTAACTTAAGATACTTATGAGCCTCTTCTTTATTTTTATTCATCTCATACCTCCCGCCCCCTCCCTAGGGGGTATCTATATCTATAATACCACAAAATCTCTTATATGCAATTAACACACATCACTTCTCTTGACAACTACTTCACAAACTTATAATATAGAAGTATCTTCAGGGCAGGGTGAAATTCCCGACCGGCGGTATACCCCGCGACTCAATCTATTTATAGATTGACTGAACTGGTTAAACTCCAGTGGCGACAGTAAAGTCTGGATGGAAGAAGGTAAACATTTTTATATGTTTATTTTTAGACCTGAGGTGTAGGTCTTTTTATTTTCTTAAAAAGGCACACATTTAAAGGAGGTCATATAAAATGACAAGAAAAGACGGGACACTATCTCCCACGCGAAGACTCGCGACCATCGCAATATTAGGAGCACTAGGCGGTATTCTAATGATATTTGAATTCCCCCTACCCTTTGCGCCAGCCTTTATGGGCGTTGATTTCTCAGACACCCCCATCATGCTAGCGTCCATGACTATGGGCCCAATAGCAGGTGTGGCAACATCGGCCGTAAAGATATTCATTAAACTCTTAATTAAACCTACCTCAACTCAATATATCGGCGAACTATCAAATCTATTTCTAAGTATGGTTATTGCGATAACCGTTGGTTTAATTTATCAACGCTTCCACAATAAAAAAGGCATGAAGATTGGCGTAATGGCTACCATCGTAACCATGAGTACAGCAGCTTTATTCTCCAATGCCTATGTTATTTATCCCTTATATGCGAAGTTATTAAACTTCCCTGCAGAGCTGATTATAGATATGACCACAAAGATAAACTTTTTGGTACATGACTACTTCACTCTCATGATATTTATGGTAGTACCCTTCAATCTTGTTAAGCAATCCCTTGTTGCGATACTATCTCTATTCCTATTTGAAAGAATACACCCGATCTTAGAAGGGTAAACAAAAGCGTCCAATCAAGGACGCTTTTTACTACTATAAACTAATCGCTGCTTCTAAAGCTACTTCCATCATATGTGTAAATGAGTTTTGACGCTCATCAGCACTGGTAACTTCATTAGTCACAAATGAATCAGAGATCGTTAGAATACACGCTGCTTTTTTATTAAGCTGTCTTGCATTTGCAAACAACGAAAATGATTCCATTTCAACACAAAGCACATCA
>CAYWUU010000040.1:0-1332 GCA_964461405.1 uncultured Erysipelothrix sp. | reverse complement strand
TTTTAATTTTTTTGTAAAAAAACTAATCCTAATTTTTTTTAATAAACGTTTCTTTTTTATATAATTGATTTGGTTTCGAAAATAACTCAAACGACTCCATCTCAACACAAAGAACATCATACTCATCACGAATCATTTCCCATGTCATACCAGAATCACGATAGAAAACATCACTACTGTGAATTCTACCACTTACTACAGGAATATTTAGGTCCGCTGCTTTTTCTAATAATAAGGCATTTAAGTCTTTGCTTGGTAAGAGAATATTATCATCATAACCAAAACCAACCTTCGCAAAACTCGATTCACTAAAAGCACTGTCCGCCAACACGACATCGTAAACATGAGCTTTCTCACTGTATGAACCAGCCGATCCAATACGAATGATAGCTTCTACGCCATACTGTGTATACAGTTCATAGGAATAAATACCAATACTTGGCATTCCCATTCCAGATCCCATAACAGAAATTTCGACCCCTTTATAAGTCCCAGTATACCCAAACATGTTCCTAACTTCATTAAACTGCTTAACATCCTCAAGGAATGTTTCTGCAATAAACTTTGCGCGCAAAGGATCCCCCGGCATTAATACTACCTTAGCAATTTCACCTTTGTTTGCACTAATATGTGCTGTAGCCATATACTTCCTCCTTAAATAACTAACTACATTATACAAACTATTATCTATAACCACAACCACGACAAAATAAAAAGCCAGTAGAATTTACTACCGGCTTAGTTCCCACATTGTAATCTTCTGTAAGAAATGAGGAGCAAATCACAGAAGATTACATCTATTTACCTGCTTATTTCTTTGCAGTTGAGGATTTCTTAGCATCCGCTGGTTTATAGGCAGTCCATAGAATTTCAATCATATCCTTAACCATTGGAACACGAGGGTTACAAGGTGAACATTGGTCTTCATAGGCTAAGTATGCAACATCTTCAACATACTTCGAGAAGTCTTGTTCATCAATACCTTGCGCTTCAAAATTCATTTCAATACCAACATTAACGCCCAGATCATGACACGCTTTAGCATAACTTTCGACTCCTTCTTCAACCGTTGATGCAGGAAGTCCAAGCATTCTAGCTAGTTCAGCATAACGCTCATGCGCTACATACTTATTGTACTTAGGCCATAGACTTGGTTTCTCAGGAATCTGACCGTTATATCTAATAACATGAGGCATCAAGATAGCATTAATACGTCCGTGAGGAACATGCCATCTACCGCCGATTTTATGTGCTAAGGAGTGATTCATACCTAAGAATGCATTACCAAAGGCCATACCCGCTAAAGTAGAAGCATTATGCATCTTCTCACGG
>CAYWUU010000039.1:4574-8936 GCA_964461405.1 uncultured Erysipelothrix sp. | reverse complement strand
CCTAATCTAATAAATGATTTCTATAGTGACCGTATTGAAGTGATTCTATTGAGCGAATCAAATATGGCCCTAATGGATGAAATCGCAGACACCTTCATGGAAGATATCAAGATTATCAAATCGTATAGCTATACTGTTGATCTTGAAGAAGTCGATAATCCCAACGTGAGCACCGAAACCTTTAGTGTCTATATTACGGGGATCGATACCTCAGGTCCTATTACCTCAACCTCACGATCTGATGTCAATATGATTATGACCATCAATCCCTTAAACCACCAAATATTACTTACCAGTATCCCCAGAGATATGCACGTCATCTTACATACAGCGGGTAAGAAAGACAAATTATCACACTCTGGTGTATACGGTGCTATGGAAACGGTTAAAACTGTCGAAGATTTCATGGGAATCGATATCGACTACTTCCTACGCGTTAACTTCTCTTCGGTTGAGAAAGTAGTTGACGCCTTAGGAGGCGTTGAAGTTAACTCACAATTTAGTTTCTCTAGTGGCGATTATTACTTTAAAAAAGGCAAAAACAAATTAAATGGAAAACAAGCCTTACGCTTTGTGCGGATACGAAAAGCCCTCCCTGGAGGTGATGACGACCGCGTTAAGAACCAACAAGCCCTATTAACTGCCATTATTAATAAATCGATGTCACCTAGCACCCTTAAAAACTACAGTGCTTTCCTAGAAAGTATTTCCGATTCGTTCCAAACAAATATCCCCGCATACCAAGTCAGTACCTTAATAAGAAACCAAATTGACGCCATGCCCAGCTGGGAGATCTTAAATTATCAATTGGCTGGAACGATTGCGAAAAGTTATACCACCCACTCTATGCCCGGAATTATGCGCGTTGTTAAGGAACTAGATATTGAAACTGCCGAAAAAGCAAAAGAACTCATTCAAAAAATGGAAGAGAATATTACCCTTACACCTCAGGATATTAAAGCGAAATGATTAAACAGGTAGAAAATCTTATTCTGGAAGCGGGCGAACTCATCAAAGCCCTGCTAAAGGAAGATATCGAAATAAGCAATAAATCCGCAAAGGATTGGGTCACCAATATTGATACCACCGTTGAGCAGTTTCTAGTAAAAGGCATTAAGACCCTTGATCCCCAAGCTAACTTCTTAACGGAGGAACAAACTGTAGCTTTTGATGGTTTGGAGAACTTATGGATTATTGATCCTATTGATGGAACCACCAACTTAATTCACCAACGCAAAGACTTTGCGATCTCTGTAGCCCGCTATAATCATAGCCAGCCAGAATTTGGCTTTGTTTATGATGTGATGGCGAACCAGCTTTACTTTGCTCAACACGGTAAAGCTGCTACACTAAATGGTGTCATCATCCAATCTAATTTGGATTCGCAAAGTTTAAACAACGGTTTACTCTTTGGCGATATCCACCGCCCCACCCTCTTTACTTCAGGGTATACCAAAGTTATCGAGACTATCGCTACCTTTAGATTCAAAGGATCTGCGGCACTTGAAGTAGTAGATGTGGCTAGAGGTCATGGCGCCGCCTATGTCTTTCCCGGTATAAATATATGGGATATCGCCGCCGCCTTAATCATCCTTCAAAGCATGGGAGGTACTTGGTACTTTGATAATACCATCGAAGGTCTCCCCCTTAAAAACGAGAAAAGCATCCTACTGGCATGTGCTAATACAGCCATTCGCGATGAACTCATCACGTATTTATAAGTAAAAAGACGCAAATTGCGTCTTTTATTATCTAATGATACGATTCAACTAAAACTTCCAATAAACCTGGCTTTAGACCATCCAAGCCTTCTACTAGAACCGGTAGAAACTCACCCAATTCCATGGCTAGATCTTCATCAAAATCAAGCTCTTTAACAATGCGCGTCAAGGCCTCTTTAAAGAACGGTACGTCGTCCACATAGGGTCTCAGTAACGATATAGCTTCTTCTTCTAAGCCCCCGTTGTGCAAGATAACCGCAAATAAGAAATCTAAACTCAAACTATAATCTGCATACTGCTCGTGAATGGATTGTGCTAAAACTACATTATTCAAGCGCATGGCCACGCGCATCCCAAACAATTGACTTTCTGCTCTATTATGCGTATCTAAAATAGCTATTTCATTATACTGCGCAAAGGCTTCATAATCGTAGTGAAGATCTAAAAAGACCATCAACCGCCCCATCATAATATGAAGATATAACTCACTCTCCTCATCACTACCAAAAGCATCAAGATGTGCCGCATCAAAAGCGCCTGCCTCTCTCAAGGTATGACCTAAGTGTCTAAAAGCATGGTCAAGATGCTCCAAGGTTTCATAAATGTTTTCACTTTGAAGTGCTCTAATATATAGCACTTGCGGATGATGGGGTGCATAGGCTACCACCTCATCCAATACTTCTAGCCATTCTTTTTCATCTTCAATTTCATCCAACAGTTCAAATAATGCGTTTAATTTGTCGTCCATATACGTTCTCCTTTAATATCATAATACACGATACACTCATTAAAAGTAAGTCTTAATATAGAATTAAAACGAAGCAATCTTATTGCAATATATAACCATAAAGAACATAATAACACTGAGAGGAGAGAGATTATGAAAAAGATATTTGTTCTTTTGATTTTAAGTAGTTTATTAGTAGGATGCGGCTCTAAGCCCCCTAAAACACCCGATGTAGAATCCGTTGCTTCAATCACCGATAAGAAAGATGTAGTGGTTAAATCACTTTCCGATAAAGGAAACTGGATTACCGCCATTACTGCAGATATTGCATTGGATGATACTTTAGAAGTTAAGGGTGAGTTCCATCAATCAAACGATAAATCTAAAAATGTTTATCGTAAATTAGCCTTACATACACAAGATGATAAGTTCAATGTGATTGATAACTTTACACTCAGTGTTCCAAAGATAGTTGTTGATTCTAAAAACTTTACCGTTTTCTATGGAACTATCAAAGGTGATATTCATGTCAATGCGGAAGGTTTCAAACTTTATGGAACGCATGTTGAAGGTAATATTACTTTTGCTACTCAAGCTTTACAAGATAGTGCTGATTTAGATTTAGATGGCAAAGGGGCTACTGTAAGTGGTTCAATTAGTGTTGCTAAATAAATAGTCTACCTTAGGGTAGGCTTTTTTTAAACAAAAACTCCTGTCTCATTAAGAAACAGGAGTTTTCTTCTAAATCTCAAACTGACTATTATACAACTCAGTATAGAAACCATTAAGACTTAACAATCTTTCATGATCGCCACTCTCGACGATATCACCATCGCGCATAACTAAAATCATATCTGCGTCTTTAATCGTTGACAAGCGGTGCGCAATCACAAAGCTTGTACGGCCTTGAGTTAAGCGATCCATCGCCTCTTGTACCAACTTCTCAGTACGGGTATCAACCGATGAGGTTGCCTCATCTAAAATTAGAAGCGGAGCATCTTGAATAATAGCCCGAGCAATCGTCACCAATTGCTTTTGACCTGCCGATAAACTATCGGCATCGGTTAACACTGTATCGTAGCCCTCTGGTAAAGTTTGAATAAAGTGGTGAAGCCCTACAGCCTTACTGGCTTCAATAACTTGCTCGCGGCTTACATTTTCTTTACTATAAACAATGTTTTCAGCAATCGTACCCTCAAACAGCCAGGTATCTTGTAATACCATGCAAAATTGATTATGCACATCTTCACGCGTAACATCAGCCGTATTAACACCATCAATATAAATAGCACCACTATCAATTTCATAGAAACGCATCAATAAGTTAACCATGGTAGTCTTACCCGCCCCCGTTGGCCCTACAATCGCAATCTTTTGACCGGGTTTAACATGAGTCGAGAAATTGTGAATAATAGGCTTACCCGGTTCATAACTAAAGTGGACGTTTTCAAACGTAACCATCCCCTTAGCTTGACCCAATGTTGCTGTCTTATGCGATTCGTCTTCTAACTCTGTTTCATTTAAGAACTCAAAGACACGCTCACTGGCTGCAGCTGTAGTTTGAAGCTGTTGCATCGACTGTGCCATTTGCGAAAGCGGTTGGGTAAACAATCTAATATACATCATAAAGGCAACAATAACCCCAAACGTTAACTGGCCTTTCACCAAAAGACTCGCTCCCACAATGGATACCGCTACATAACCAAAGTTACCAATGAAGTTCATAATCGGCATCATTAATCCCGATAAGAACTGTGACTTCCAACTGCTATCGTAAAGCGATTCATTAATAGCATTAAAGGCTTCTATAGCAGCCCCTTCAGCATTATAGGCTTTTACTACTAAATGCCCTGAATAAACTTCTTCAATATGACCGTTAATATTACCCAGACCTGCTTGTTGTTGTGCAAAGTA
>CAYWUU010000039.1:0-4564 GCA_964461405.1 uncultured Erysipelothrix sp. | reverse complement strand
CTGTGACTTACTCATAATAGCAAACATTAGCACAAAACCTATCAACGTAGAAGCAATGGCTACTAGGGCTAAGATCCAACTATTATAGAACATCATAATTAAGGATCCCACAAACATCGTCACGGCCTTAACTAAGTTATCTAAGGAATTATTTAGGGTCCGTCCAATTGAATCCACGTCGTTATTAATTCTACTAAGTACATCCCCGTAGCTAGTTTTATCAAAATAACTTAAGGGCAATCTATTTATCTTACTAGAGATATCCCGACGCATCTTATGCGAAATCTTGGCAGTTACAGTAGCCATAATAAAGTTTTCAACGAAACTAAATAAGGCTGATAACGAATAGAATAGTACCAATCCCAGCGCAATCTTTGTGACGGCATCTAAGTCAATCGCATTGATTACCGGTACACCATTTACCAAAGCAGGCAATCCCTTGGATATTTCATTGGTCATGAGCTTAATACGGTCAGGTCCGATAATTTGTAGAGCAGAGCCAATCGCGGCCAAAACTAGCGCAACAATTATATAAGGTAGATATACCTTCATATAATTTATTAACTTACTCCACGTTCCTTTAAAATCGCGGGCTTTTTGATTCGCGCCGCCTTTTCCCATGGGTCTATGGCTCATAAGTTCAACTCCTCTTCACTTAACTGCGATTTCGCAATTTCTAAATATACATCACAACTCTTTAATAACGCTTCATGCGTTCCGATACCAACCATCTTACCTTCATCTAAGACAATGATTTGATCCGCATCCATAATCGTACCAATACGTTGGGCCACAATTAAGCTGGTCACCCCTTTGGTCTCTTCCTTAAGAGCACTCCGCAATACGCGGTCGGTCTTATAATCAAGGGCAGAGAAGGAATCATCAAAGATATAGATTTCCGGATCGCGGGCAATGGCTCGTGCAATCGCAAGCCGTTGTTTTTGACCTCCAGAGAAATTAGTACCCCCTTGAGCCACATGCGACTGATAACCCTCTTCTAAATCTTCCACAAACATTCCTTGTGCAATACGAACGGCACTCTTAACATTTTCCTTTATATCCTTAGGTTTACCATTTTCACCAAAGGCAATATTGGATTCAACGGTTCCCTTAAACAAAATGGCCTTTTGGGGAACATAGCCAATCTTATTGAATAGCGTTTTACTATCATAATCCTTAACATTAACACCGCCAATTAATACTTCCCCTTGTGTTGCATCAAAGAAGCGCGGCACTAAGTTAAAAATAGTACACTTACCACTCCCTGTAGATCCAATGAAAGCCACTGTTTCACCCTTATTGGCTTTAAAACTAATGTTTTCAATAATACTTTCAGCAGCATCAGGATATTGGAAGTAAACGTTCTTAAACTCAACAACCCCTTCCATACCTTCAACCCCTTGTGTTATATTACCACTGATAATCTTAGGTTTCATATCCAAGACCTCATTAATACGCTTAGCGGAAACACTCGCTCTTGGATACATCACAAATATCATCACTAGCATCATAAAGGACATTACAACCTGAATCGCATACGATGAGAACACTACCATATCCGAGAAAATCACAATCTTATCCATCATTTGCGCTTCATTAATTAAGTAAGCCCCAAGCCAATATATTGCTAGTGGAAGGGCACTCATCAATACCGTCATTACAGGCATCATGATAGACATCACTCGAGTTGTGAATAACTGTGTATTTGTCAAAGCCGTATTAGCTTCATCAAATTTCTCTTCTTGATAATCTTCAGCATTATACGCTCTAACAACACGAACACCCGTTAAATTCTCACGACTGACACGCGTTAAGTTATCCGTTAACTCTTGCATTTTCTTAAACTTTGGCATCGCAATCGCCATCAATATACCCACTATTGATAATACAAATACGACCGCAAATGCAGTAACCAAGGACCATTCCAAGCCCTTATCATAAATCTTAGTAATGGCCCAAGCTGCTGTTATAGGTGCTTTAATCAAGAGTTGCAAACTCATGACCACCAACATTTGAACTTGCGTTACATCATTTGTTGAACGCGTAATTAAACTTGGTGTTGAGAAAAAGTTCATCTCTTCCAAAGAAAACGATTCAACTTTATTAAAGAGTAAACCCCGTAAACGCTGTGAATACGAAGCACTAATTTTAGCCGCAAAGTATCCCACAATGACAGCCGCCACCAAACTACCCAAAGCACTTAACATCATATAACCACCATTAAGCCAGATCTCAGACATCGGCGATCCTGGTGTTTGGGTTAAGATTGTGACTTTAGACATATACTCTGGTATTTTTAATTCCAACCAAACCTGCGTGACAATGAAGACCAAACTCACTAAGGCCATCAACCACTCTTTTAGTTTTAAATGCTTAAACAACTTAATCATATAAAATCTCCCTTTTATTATTTAAGAATCGCGTGTGCCAATTCTCCAAATTTTTGAACCAATCGAATAAACTCCAAGGTATCTTCCTCACCCATCTGCGCAAATAAGACCCCCAAGAACTGATGTAACTTAAACTTCATATCCTCAACACGCTTAATACCCAGCGGGGTAATGGTAACCAAGACATTACGACGATTCGATAGATCGACCTCACGTTCAATCTGCTCTTTCTTCTCTAAGGAGTTTAAAATAGCCGATACACGTGCAGTACTACTATTCATAGCTTCACTAATTTCAGAGGGTATTAAAGCTCTACCTTCTCTCTCCAAGAACCCCAAAACAAACATTTCTCCTTTGGAAACCTTGTTGATATTGTCCATAGGACCTGGATGATTCTCATGAACCAACTGCTCAAAAACCCTTATAGCATCTTCAATATAATCCTTTGATTGACTCTTAGACACCCGACACCTCCTCATAGTTAACACCGGTAATTGCTAATAGTGTTAATAGTATTATAAAAGGGATAAAGTGTCAAACACTTTACCCCTCTATTCACAATACTTTCATTATTTCGCTTTACCAAACTCACCAGCCCACTCAAAGGCTTTCTTGGATAAGATAACGGCTATAATCTCGTTTATAATCGCTGCGGCGGCAATGGTGCCCTGTAGAATTAAGGCAGCATCGGGATTAAAGGCAGAGATCGTACTTACGGCAATCCCTGTAAATACTAAACTCACTCCAGAGTGAGGCAATAAGGTCAAACCAAGATATTTCTTAACGGTTGGTTCCATTTTAGTTATACTAGCCCCTAAATAGGCACCGCTATACTTACCTGCAGCCCGTGTTAGAATATACAATAAGGTAAATAAGCCCGCTCCAAAGATTAAATGGTAATCCAAGGGAGCCCCTAAGTTAATAATAACAATCATCAGTGAAATCAATAATACTGGATTAAATTGCACCATAATATCTTCAAGACGTTCTTCTGTAACCATATTTGCGAACGTTGCCGCAAAGGACATACCAATTAACATGAAGTTTAGAACCGGTTCACTTAGAATAACTTCATTGAACACAATTCCAATCGTAGCGACAACCAAAACCATCACAATTGTTTTGATAAGCGTATGATCGTCCTTCTTCAAAATCACTCCGGCCAGTAATCCCCCTACAATCCCAATCGCAATCGGAAGTAATATCATTAATACTAATGTCATGGCCAATGAGGTAGTACTGCCAGAGAAAGTAGCCCCAATGATCGATGTAATACTAAAGAACACCACAATGGCTAAGATATCATCTAAGGCAGCCATGGGAATCAAAGCATTGGTAACAGGACCGTCTGTTTTGAACTCAGATACAATAGATAGCGCAGGGGCAGGAGCCGTTGCCAAAGCAATACCACCAAATACCACTGCTAAGAATAAGGGAATATCCATAAAATAGAATATAACCCCAAATCCAAGACTTACAACACCAAAGGTCAACAAGGACTGAAAGAGCGTTGTAACTATAATTTGCATACCCGTTTTCTTTAATTTAGATATGACTAACTCCGAACCAATCATCAAACCAACACTGGTTTCAAGGATCATCATCGCAATGCGGTAAACCTCATTACTCATGATACCCTCATTTAATATATTAAGTGCATACGGTCCCATAAACATACCTGTAATTAACCAACCTAAGATGGCTGGGAGTCTAAACTTCGAGACTAATTTACCACCTAGAAATGCGACAAGCACTACTAATAAAATATTTAATAACACCTAATCCCTCCTAATCAATATTACTATGATAGCAAAAGTTAGCGACAGGATTTTTAAACCTGTATCGTAATACTACTTCCAATTACATCCTTGTGAACCACGATTTGTTGCTCAATCCGTGTTTTAAGCTCCGTAACATGCGATATAATCCCAATCATCGTATTACTTGTGGTTAAACTATTCAGTACATTCATGGCTTGATCTAGACTTTGTTGATCCAAACTTCCAAATCCTTCATCCACAAACAACATATCAATTTCAATACCACCCGCAAAGATTTGAATGACATCACTCATCCCCAACGCCAAAGCAAGCGCTGCTTTAAAGGATTCTCCCCCTGATAGGGTTGAGACTTCACGTTTACTGTTGGTATGAAAATCCACCACATCCAAATCA
>CAYWUU010000038.1:0-8936 GCA_964461405.1 uncultured Erysipelothrix sp. | reverse complement strand
CCGCTGGCCAGCTTGTATTTTTTATACTGCTTGACCGCAAAGCAATCGGGCTTTCTTTTTTCCAGCCCGGAAAACATATAGTCCACGGCGTTCATAAAGTCCTCGTCATCCTCTTTAACCTCCATCCCGGAAATCATGTCAACCAATGTGTTCATGTTCCGATCCTCGGCGGGGCCCTCAAAAATGATATAGGCGATTAAAGCGCAGTAGAGCAAAGTCTCTGATTTTGTCCAGAACGGATCGCCTTCCTTGCCTTCGCCCTTTGTGTTGGAAATGAGAGCGTCCACAAACTTTAGAATGTCGGCCTCGTTGCGGATGTACGCCAGCGGGTTATAATGCATGGATTTTGTGAAATCAATGGAATTGAATACCTTGATCCGATACCCACGCTTTTGCAGGAAGTGCCCCACCTGCCCGAGAACGCCTCCTTTGGGATCGACACACACATAGCTGCAGCCGCCGTTTTTGTCTGCGCTGGCCTGCAAAATCTGCGGGGTAAGCCAGAACCGGGTTTTGCCGGAGCCGGACGAACCGATCACACAGGCATTGAGGTTGCGGGCGTTGGCCGGATTTTTTGGCCGGGTATTCATGGTTAAAAACTCCGTCCCGGTCAGAATGATGTTGTTTTCAAACTTGGGATCGACAAAAGGGCGTATATCTTTTTCAGATCCCCAACGGGCTGATCCGTACTCCTCATCCCGCCGGAATTTCTTTGCGTTCCTGCTTTTCACATAGATCAGCAGGCGGAAGCCCACAGCCCCCACAATGCCGATGAGCCAGTCAAAGGGAGCAAGCCCCGGGGCAAAGTCGGCAAAGGCCGGGCCAATGGTCTGGCCCAGCCCCATGAGCTTATGAGCAAAATCCGCACCCGCCGCCAGACGGTAGGCCGTCCCCAGCTTGAGAAAGGCCCACAGGACAAACAGATACGGGATGTTGAGAATAAGGTATTTTTTGATGCTATCGTTCTTCACGAACCACCTCCTTTGTCCGTTCCTGTGTTTTGGGCGGTTCCTTTACAAGCTGTTCCGCCGCTTTTTTGAGCTGTTCCCGGATGGGGATGCGGCTGGATTTTGACTGTTCCAGAAGCCTGCGGGAGTACCGCTCAAAACAGGCGGTAATTGCATCCGCCTGTCCTGCCTTGAAAAACAGCAGGTATTTGTCCGGCCCGGTTTTGTAAAAGGCATAGTCCACATTAAAACGGCGGGCCATACGGTCAAAGAGCTTCGGGGCCTCCACCTCGATGCTGTTCACATTTTCGCCGTGGGCCATGAGCTTTTTCACGCTCTGCCTGCCGTGGGGCCTTTGGGCTGTCTTATGCCGTTTGGCGATCTGGCGGCCCGCCGCCCGGAGCACATAGGCCAGCCCCCGGGCTGTCAGCTTGCTGGCCCGGACAGAAATCGCTATGGAGCTCCGGGAAATTTCTTCATCAATCAGTTACACCGCCTCCTTTCGCCTTGGGACAAATTGTCTCGAAGTCCCGTTACCGTTCCTCATGGTGTTTTTCAGCCAGCCGCCGGAACCCCTCCTTTGAGGAACCGTCAATAATTTCTTGATAAGCGGCCATCTGCTCCCGGATCGAAAGCTGGGGGTAAGCAAAAACCCTGTGTTCAGCGGGGATGTCCTGGGGGCCGTGGTAGACCTCCCGGAAATCGTCACTTACTTTCGTCACATAGCCGCCCGGTGCAAAATGTCCGTTTTCGTTGATGGAAATGTCCCGCCCGTATGCTTCAAAGTCAAAGTAGGGTTTTATATTGTCCGGCACTTCGAGACTTTCCATATCCTCCACATAAAGGCGGCCCAGCATTTCCTCATTGTCCACGCCGGGATGCAGGTCGTAGCAGTCCAGATTTTGCGTAAGGTTGATCAAGTCCTGCACAGAGCCACAATGCTGGCCGCTGTCCATAACCGCCTCCAGCGTTTCCCGTTCTGATGGGGAGAGCTCCTTCAGCAGATGGGCCAAGTGGTTGAGCTCGTCAATGTTTTCATACTCGCCCAGATAGTCATAAAGGCCGAGAATATCGCTGTCAAAGGAGATAATAAAGTATTCCTGGCAGCGTACCCCATCCACGCCGATCCGCTTTAAGAGGGACTGCACCTCCTCTGTGTTGGTGGGGAAATGCAGCGTTTCCCCCACCAGATGCCCCGCACTGTAAAGGGCAGGATTTGAAATGAAAGCCTCAAAAACAGACTCCATCAGCGTTTGCCCTGTCCCTTGACGGTCAGGATGCCCTCAAGGGTGGTGGCGGTAATTCCCAGCCGCTGGGCCACGGCAATATCATTTTTCATGGCCTCGGTCATGGTGTGGCCGCAGACCACCAGCACATGGGAGCGGCGCAAGAGGTCACGGCCCATGTCGATGCCGCTTTTATGCTCCTCGGGTACTGCGTCATTGAGAAACAGGGGCAGATAAAGGGGCGGGCAGATCGGGGAAAAGCCTGCCTCATAAACCGCCCGGCAGTAGCGGGCGGCCTGTTCTGCGTTTTCACTGTCGCCGCAAAGCCATGCGGCGGTAATGTATGCAAGGGGACGCTTCATAGTCAATACCTCCGATATTTTAATAAGAAAGTTCAACCCAATCCCCCCGCCCTTTCCCAATCATGGGAAAGGGGGCGGCTCTGGAGGATATACCCCCGCCGCTTGCCGGGGAAATAGCACAGCCGGGGCAGACCGTCAAGGGCAGGCCGCCGTAAAACGGCGGTGCGATGCACCCTTGACAGCCCGCTCCCGGCTGTACGAAAAAACAGGCGGCGACGGGGGATATATACCACCAGAGCCATGATGCGGAGGGCAGGGCCCTCGGGACAAAATGTCTCGAAGTGGTTACTTGTCCTGCTCCATCTTTTTTGGAGCCTTCGCCAGCTCGGGCGGCTGTTTCTCTTTCCACTCGTCCAGCAAAGTCATGATCTGCTCCTTCATTTTGGCGGGAGTGGCCTCCTTGCCAAAATACTTTTCCAGTTCAGCGGTAGAAATAATCACGCCTCGATCCTCCTTTTTCTTTTCTGATAAGATGCCATCAATGACATCACCATTGAGTTTCCCGTCCTTGTCCAGTTCCCGGAGCTTTTTCGCCTGGGCCAGAGAGGGGGATGCCTGTTCTCCATCAATGGAAACAGCAATCAGCCGCTGGTTTTTGGGGCGGATATAGGAAATCTCCACAGCGGGCATAAAGCCCATTTTTTTATCGTCCACCTTGTCCAGCAGTTCCGGCACAAGGGAGTTCAGCCGCAGATAACGCATGACCTTTTTATAGTTCATGTCGTGCGCCTCACCCACGATCTCAACGGAGCGTTTTCCAATATCGCCCTCGGCCACATTTTTCAGCCGCCCGCCCTGGTGCTTGATGTCCTCCACTTCCAGCTCCAACAGGGCGGCCAGTTCGCTGGGGAGCGTCTGATCCCTCTGCTTGTTGCTGTCCTTCATGGCCTGTACCGCCTCGTGGTCAGTCATTTCCCGGACGATAAAGGGCATTTCCTCCAGCCCGGCCAGCTCACAACCATGATGGCGGCGATGGCCCGCCACGATCTCATAACCGTTGCCATCCTTTTCCGGGCGGGCAAGACCAGGAACCATTACGCCGTTTGCCTTGATGGACGCTACCGTTTCCTGCATTTTGGCGTCGTCCCGCACCTTAAACGGGTGGGGGCGGAATGTGTGGAACGGATGCATTTCGGAAAGCTTCAGATAGACCAGCTTTCCTTCCTCCACCGGACGGGGCGGAGCGGCTGGCTCAGGCGGAGCCTGTTCCGGGGCCGCATTTTCGGGTGGAGCCTTTTCGGGTTCCGGGGCAGCTTTAACCTCCGCAGCCTTTTTCCCACTTCGGGACAATTTGTCTCGCTTAGTCGGCGTGGCCTCGCCGGGGGCCGCCTTATCCGCCTTGGGTGGGCGGCCCTTGCGGGGCTTCGCCGCCTCCTTGCCAGCGGGCTCCGCTTTTTCCTCTTTTGGAGGACGGCCCCGGCGGGCCTTTTTCGGTTCGCCATCCCCAGCGGCGGGAGGTTCCTCCTGTGTTTTCTCCTCCGGCTCTTTTGCCGCCTCCTCTTTTTCTACCTCGGCCCGGGCTGTCTGCCGCTTTTCGTTCATCAGCTCATTGATTTTGTCAAAGGACACCACCACATCACCGGGCTCGGGCTGGGCAGGCCCCTCCTGCTGGGGTGTGGGAGCGGCGGCCTGTTCGGGAGCAGGAGCCTGGGGCCCGTCAGCCGTAACAGGAGCAGGAGCCTCCGGGAGCTTCTCCTCACCGGGGCCTGAGTTCAATTTTTCATCTGCCATTCACTATCCTCCTTTTCGTGAAAGTTGCACAATTTTTGGGTTAAATTTCTGTAATTATTTTTCCGCCTCCTTCCGGTCTATCCACGCAAAAAAGCCGCCCGATTTGAACGCCGGACGGCTTTTTGTGTAATGTGATAGATCAAATATTATTTTTTGTGGTTCGTAGGCTCCGAAAAGCCTTGTATTTACAGCGTTCCTAATAGGAAACAATCATATGATTGTGACAACAATTCCTACTGCCCGGCTCGGCACGAATTTTTACCGGAGATAGTATGTGATATGATGGTTAACGATTGTGAAAAATGCTGGGAAATTGTAAAAACCTTATGATCGGAGGAAAAAATGATGAATCAGTTAATACATCATCATAATTTGATAGGACATGAGATTAATGAATCCCTGGAACATCTTGCAGATGATCCTTTGGATCGAGAAGTCTATTGTCGAAGGCTACATACTGTCAAAGAGCCGTTGGAGGTGGACTGTGCCATTTGCCCATGCTTTGCAGGCTTAGAACAAGGGCATGGACACGAATGCGCTTGGGAAGATATAGGTACTCAGGATATTATAATCCAGCACAAGGACAGATATCGTGAATTTGAACGAGTGGACAAGCTTATCAAGATGGGTTTGCTTCCTAATGATATCTACGATAAAAACCTGTGGATTTATGAAAAATCAAACGATAATAAGATGCGATATATCCTGGGGACGAAAGGAACAAAGACACTTCTTTGCTTTGGTGTCAATCCAAGTACAGCTACACCTAATGAGTTAGATCCGACCATGCACAATGTAGAGTTCTTTGCAAAGACCAATGGGTATGACAGCTACATCATGCTAAATCTATATCCGGTTCGAGCAACTAATCCCAATGATATGGGTAAGGAGCTTAACAAAGCGGCAATGCAGCACAACTTGGAAGTGATTGAAAAATTAATTTCTACAAGTCGTTTTGACATATGGGCAGCATGGGGTACTTTGATTACTAAGCAAGCGTATCTGAAAGATTGTCTACAGAAAATTGTAATGATTGCAAAAAAATATGATTGCCGATGGTTTACTATCGGAGAGCAATCCAAAAACGGTCATCCGCATCATCCGTTATATCTAAAGCGCAATAGCTCAATGAAAGCATTTGATATTGATGAGTACCTAAGGGCGTTATAAAAAAATAGGAGGTATTATAAAATGAAGATTACACACTTTTTATATCCGGATGCCAACAACTGCATTTTCTGTAAAAAAATCAATGGACTGCTTAAAATAATTCCGATGAAAACACCTTGCTTGCAGTGCGAGAAATTTCGGGGAACGATTCAAGGTGAGGGCTGTGAATGCTGCTGGGATGATTTCGATTTTGACAGTGATGTTAATGTAATTGATCATGTAGCCGAATACGATCGCATCAATAACTTTAAGAGAATCCCTAAAGATCAACGTTTGTCGAACTGGCAAAGGGCAAATGATGCAACTCACCTGCAACAAATGCCCTCCCAAACCCTATGGCCGCTCCTGCGAGATTTCGCAGAGTTAGTACAAAAAGATGAATATGATGCACTTTCATATATGGGAGAGGAAATCTGTTTGGATGAAATCTCGGGCGAAGATTCCTATGATTTTATGAGTGCGCGAAATAAATACAACAAATGGCTGGCTAAATTTATGAAGGAGGTGCAGAAAAATGTATAACCTCAACTGGTCTCGTAAAACTCTATCACCTCAAAAGCTGGGTACATTTTGTGAATACTACGCAAAAATGGCACTAACCTCATACGGTATGAGCGTATACACTGCAGAAGTAGATGATCATGGTATAGACTTTGTTGCCGAAAGTAAGGATGCCTTTTTGAAATTTCAGGTTAAATCTGTTCGAGAAAATACTAAGTATGTGTTCATGAGAGAAGAATATTTCAAAGCGCATGACAGCAAAATGAATTTGATTCTAATTCTTCTTAAGGACGGAGAGCATCCTGATATGTATGTCATACCAGCCACTGCTTGGCAAACAGGCGAAAGTAAATTACTCGTTTATCACAGCTATGAGGGTAAAAAATCCGATCCTGAATACGGTGTAAATCTTTCATCCAAAACCATGCCGGAACTTCAGCAATTCAGGCTGGATGCGATGATAGATAAACTGGTGGGGACTCTCCAATAAATATGAAAGATTAAAAAAGCTCTGTAAAAACCACAAAATTGAAATGGCATTGCCATCTTATCAGACAGCAACGCTATTTCAATTTAAGTAGATAATGTATTTTACTTTGTGTTTGGATTCCCATTTTTTATATAGTTCACAATAACCAATAACAGCATGATTGCACATGGGGTAAAAACGATCCATGCGCCAGTAGGCATACTTACATCTGATACAAAAGCTGTATTTAAGGCGAAAATAGCATAGCCGATTCCTCCGGGAATGGCGATGACAATATTAAGTAGCCTGCTGATAGAATTGTTTCCAAACAGCCTAACAATCAGAATGTAAATAAAACCACCTACGAAAATACCGTCCATAACACATAGTGCAGCAAAAATAAGTTGAAACATATTCCTTCCCCCTTTGTATTGATTTTAGCAAATCATTAAGGACAAAGGCGGGATGGGTGAAAGGAATTTTATATGAGTTTAATGAATCGATATAAAGCCCTAAAAAGTATGGTTACAAGCAGGTCTTTGGAGTTTGATTCTTTAATGCACTTTATTGAAACCGAAACCTCATATTTGACAGCGCCTGCTTCTACAAAATATCATCTATGCAAAGAGCATGGTTTGTTGGAGCATAGTGTTAATGTTGCAGAAACAATGCTAAAGATCAAAGCTCAATTGGCCCCCGACATTAGTGATGAAAGCTGTGTCATCGTATCACTGTTGCATGATTTGGGAAAAGCCGGTATGCCGGGAAATCCCCAATATTTAAAGAACGAGCCATCAGAAAAACAAAAACAATATGGATACCCTGCATCCAAACCATATAACTTTAACACCAATCTGGTTTACCTAAGTGTTCCGATCCGTAGTCTTTATTTAACCGCCGAAAGGTTTCCATTGTCTGAACAAGAAGTGCAGGCCATTGTATATCATGACGGACAATATGTGGAGGACAATAAGAGCGTCGCTACCAAGGAGGAACGGTTGACCCTGTTGCTTCAATATGCAGATAATTGGAGCGGGTTTGTGATCGAGATGGAGGTATCAAATGAGTAATACTTCTAAAGGCTTAGCCGAAAAAGGTAGTAAGTTTTGGATGCAGGCCATTGTAAATTCAAAAATGATTGATCAGCTAAATGCTGAAATAGGGGTACCTCTTGATTGGCTATCCCCGCTCAAAGGTGAAAAAGAAGAATATTTGGAATATGAACTTAAGCAGGGCTATATTTGCAATGCGATCGGTCTTACTGAAAATGAAAAGAAATCTGTATTTTCATTTTGGCCCAATAGACAGCCACAATGGGATGGTATTGCGTTATCAAAAGATAAAACGATACTATATCTTGTGGAAGCAAAAGCACATTTAACCGAATTAAACAGCAAATTAATGGCAAGCAGCGCACAAAGTAAGGAACTCATTATCAATAGTATGCGGGAGGTGTTTGATTCTCGTTATTCAGCTGGAACTTTTTCCTTATGGGTGAATCAGTATTATCAGTTAGCGAATCGTTTGACATTTCTACATAAGCTGGGTGAAAATCTCAATCAAAAGAAAATTGAAGTAAAGCTTATTTTGCTAAATTTTGTCGATGACTATACCTATAAGCCAACAAGCGCGGATGAATGGAACAAACATTACGATGAAGTTTTTTTACAAATGACCGGATATAAGAACCCGCCACAAAATGTAAGCGTAATAAACTTTTCTGTTGTTGGTAGAGGATGCGCAAGGAATCCGATGTCTGGCGAGCTTATTTTTCATGAGAAGAAAATTTTGAGCTATGGATTTTCCAGCAAAGAAAATAATAGAATCAAAGATAATCTGCCCGGCAGCTGTAGCCTATTGGTGTGCGATAATTTTTCGGATTTAATTGCTTATAACGGTAATTATTTTTTTGTAAATCCTGTTGCTCTAAGCAATGAGCAACTTCATACCCTCATGGATTTTTATAGCCAAGAGTACATATCAAAAGAGTTGTCGGTTTAAACTGACAACTCTTTTTTTCTGGAAAAATATACTTGAAACAAGAACAGTTGTTTGATAAAATAAGTGTGTAAACCATTTAGTGAACAAATATATTGAGAAAGGAGCTTGATATGGAAATTACATTTGGAGAATATGTTCGACAAAAGCGTTTGGAGCGCAAAATCACGCTAAGAACATTTGCAAAGCAAGTTGGCATATCGGCTACTTTTATTTCCGGAATGGAAAATAATGAAAAATCTGCTCCCTCAGATGAGGTCTTAAAAAATATCGCAGAAATCTTGCATCTTGATAAAGTAGAATCGGACAAGTTGTATGATTTGGCGGTCCAAACCAAAGCCTCTAATCCTTTGCCGCTTGATATTGCAGAAACGGTACGAGAAAATGCAGTTGTTCGAATCGCTTTACGTGTTGCAAAGGATTTAGACGCTACTGATGAAGAATGGGAAGATTTCATGAGAAGATTAAAGGAAAACCGAGGTGAAGGAGGTCAGTAAATGCTTAAAAATTATAAGCCCAGGGCAATTGAAAC